>DATGTG010000193.1:0-15208 GCA_035301965.1 Wenzhouxiangella sp.
GGACATGCTGATCATGATCGGTTTTGTCATTTTGCTGGGGCTGGTGGTCAACAACGCCATTTTGCTGGTGTACCGGGCGCGCGACGGTGAGCGCGAGGAAGGACTGGGCCGCCGCGATGCGGTTGAGGGGGCGGTTCGCGAGCGCCTGCGCCCCATTCTGATGAGCACCGCCACCAGCCTGTTTGGCATGCTGCCGCTGGTGATGATACCCGGTGCCGGCACCGAGCTTTATCAGGGGCTGGCCGCCGTTATTGTGGGCGGTCTGACCATCAGCACCCTGTTTACTCTGATACTGCTGCCGGCGCTTCTGCGCACCAACGAATCAAAATACCATGTGCCCGAAAACGCGGCCGTGACGGCATGAGTCCGGGAGAATCCATGAAATCCGCTGTCTTCTCTGTTTCATTTGCGCTTTTGCTTGCTGTGGGCGGGCTGATGTTTTCCGCTTCAGTACAGGCCCAGTTTGGCAGGGCGCCAACCGTCAAGGTGGCCAGCGCGGAAATGCGCACAATGGCTCCGAGCATGAAAATTGCCGGCACGGTTGAGTCGCGCTCAAATGCCATTCTGGCTGCCGAGGTGGAAGGCCGGCTTGTGGAGGTTGCCGAAGTTGGTACACGAGTCGAGAAGGGGGAGACGGTTGCCCGTATTGAGGACACTGCCCTGACGCTGCGTGTATCGGAGCTGGAGGCCGAAATTCGCCGTGGCGAGTCGCGCATCCGGTATCTCGACTCCGAACTTGTTCGGGTTGAGCGGCTGGCCGAAACCAACCTGGCGGCCGTCAGCCAGATAGACGAGACCCGCTCGGATCGGGATATGGCTGCGGCCGATCTTGAAGTGACACGTTCGCGCCTGGCGCAGCTGCGCGACCAGATCAGCCGCACCAGAATAGAAGCCCCTTTCTCCGGCGTGGTGGTCGAACGGCTTGCGCGCGCGGGCGAGCGCGCAGGCAGTGGAGCCCAGGTTGTGCGCATGGTCGATCCGGACGCGCTTGAGGTGGTGGCGCGTGCACCGCTGCGCTACTATCAGTTTGTTGACCCGGGAGATGCGGTTGAAATAGACGCAGGCGGCCAGACATTTTACGCGCCGCTGCGGTCCAAGGTGAGCGTTGGCAGCGAAAACCTGCATGTTTTCGAACTGCGCCTGGACATACAGCAGCCGCTGCCGGTCGGACAAAGCGTGAGGGTGACCATTCCCACAGCCGGCGTGAGCGAGGTGCTGGCGGTGCCGCGCGATGCCCTGGTGCTGCGTACCACGGGCGCCACGGTTTTTGTCATCAATGAAGATGACACTGCGCGCCAGGTGGATGTGACAACCGGGAACGGCCAGGACGAGTGGATCGAGATTGCCGGTTCAGTTGCGCCGGGCGAGCGTGTGGTCATTCGCGGCAATGAGCGTCTTCAAACCGGTCAGGGCGTGAACATTTCGGAAACCTGACAGGGCCGGAAAGCTCGAAATCCGGGCTGAAAATGAATCGGGTGTTTTGCGGTGGCACAAGCAGGGCACATCCGTTATATATTGAACGCTGTTTCGCCCAGCCGGCTGCAAGACATGCATAACCAGACACAAAATATTGAAAACAGGGATCCGGAGCCAGTGGATATGATCAGCGGGCGGCCCATGTTCAAAAACCGAGTCCGATTCTGGATCAGCCAGATCATATTGTGGGCACTGTACGCAATCGTCAGCAGTCTTGGCCGATTGACGTATACCCATCATGAATATGACGGTCCCGATACCATCATTATCATCATCAGCGCCATATTGGGGTTTGCAATCAGCTCGCTGATGGGGCATTACTATCAAAGGCTCAAATTGAGCCAGGCCGGAAAGATACTGCTGGTGTCCGTGCTGACAAGCGTGTTGTGCGCATTTGTCTGGACCTTCAGCAACAACTTCATTTACTCCATGATTGACCCCATGCGCTGGCAGGATGTGCACCTGAGCATTTACCTGGTCGGCGTGCTTAATTCCGGCTTCATTCTTTTGTGCTGGAGTGCGGGCTATTTTTCCTTCAGATACTACGAGCAGGCGCACAATCAGCGCCAGGCCATGTCCGAGCTGAAGATACAGGCCCAGCAGGCCAAGCTGCAGATGCTCAGATACCAGATCAACCCGCATTTTCTTTTCAACACCCTGGCGTCCATTTCAGCACTTATTCGTGACGGCAAGAATGACAGCGCAGATGAAATGCTGGACCGGATGAGCGACCTTCTGAGGCTTACTCTGGAAAGCAGCCCCATTGACATGGTGAGCCTTGAAGAGGAGCTTGAAACGCTTGAAATGTATGTTGAAATTGAAAAGGTGCGGTTCGGTAACCGCCTCAACTATGAGTTCAACGCCGACAAGGCATGTCTTCCAATTCTCACCCCGAGCCTGATACTTCAGCCCCTGGTTGAAAACTCGATCAAGCACGCCATATCCTGCTCGCAAAAAGGTGGCTCAATCACGCTTACAGCGCGCGTCAGGGGCAATCGTCTGCACATCAGGCTGGCAGACTCCGGCGCGCCGCACTCCGGCCGGGCGGATCATGCCGGGCCAGCCGGCACCCATCTCGGTTTGAGCAATGTGCGCAAGCGATTGGCCAGCATATATTCCGATGATCATGAATTTGTCATCAACAAGTCTCAAAATGGCGGGATGATGGTGGAAATGAACCTGCCAGCCTACACTCCGTCCTGAAGTCCTCGCCATGAGCAGCAACCGTCCACTTCGGGTTCTGATTGCCGACGATGAGCCGCTGGCGCGGCGTCATTTGGTGCAAAGCCTTGAAAAAATTGAAAATGTGAAGATATGTGCACAGTGCTCAAGTGGGCAGGAGGCCCTGGAAGCCGTGCACTCCGTACAACCCGACGTGCTGTTGCTGGATATAAAAATGCCCAACATGACGGGCTTTGATCTGATCAAGAACCTGAGCCCGGATTATGCTCAAAGAGTCATCTTTGTAACGGCATTTGACCAGTACGCACTCAAGGCCTTTGAGCTTAATGCGCTGGACTACCTGCTCAAGCCGGTTACGCTGAAACGTCTCAAGGAATCGCTCAGTCGCTACAAGGACGGCAGCTTCGTGAAGCGTGCCAAGGGTTACCGGCAAAGGCTGCTTGCTTCACTTGAAAGCCTGCCTGCCCATGAGGACAAGACAACCATAAAGGTTCACGATGGCCAGCAGCATCTGATGCTTGAAGCCGATCTGATCGATTATGTCGAGGCTGCAGGCAACTACATCTGTATCTATTATGGTGACGAAGTGCACGTCATCAGAAGAACGCTGAAAAGTCTGGCCAGAGAACTTGATGAATCGGTGTTCGTCCGTGTACATCGCAGCACCATCATCAACACCAGAAAAATCAGGTCCATCCGCCCTCACATCAATGGTGAATATCTGCTGACAATGGGCGGTGGCAAGAGAGTAAAAGTCAGCAGAACCTATCGCGAATCGATCGCTTCCCTTCTTTAAATCCGGCCTTGGGATGACCTGTTTCTAACAGGGGATGAGCTGAGTTTTCCTGCCGCAATATCTTGGTAGGATCAATCGTGAACTCAGTGCTTCCAGGCATCGGTACTCTGCCCGGCAGTCAACGGGCCGAATACAAGCAGTCGCATTTAAGCAACAGGAACAGATGTGGCGGCCTGAAATTCAGCCAATTTGGGACAGGCATGATTTTTATCGGGATTTTCAAAAACTGCTCTTGTGACAATCTCTGCAGGCATGAGCATTCAAGCACCTGTACAAGGATCTCTCCTGACCAAAAAAGCCTCGTTCTTTCAGCAGGAATCGGACGGGGACGGAAGTTTGGATATCACGAACATGTTCATGCCATTTAAATAAACAAAGGCTTCAGGAGCTTCAGTCTATGAAAAGATTTTGTTACATCGCACTGGCATGCTCGGCAGTGCTCTTGTCTCAAGGTGCGTGCACCAAAACACAGGAACCATCGGCCGGCAGCAAGGAGTTTGCACCGCTGGTCGATTTCTATGACAACGTTTGGGTGCGCAGCAGTGACGGCAAGAGCGCCACGCTCGATCAGGTGGCAAAGGATCTTGGCGAGTATGACGTGGTGTTCTTTGGCGAGTATCACGGTCATTCCGGTGTTCACCTTGCTCAGATGCAGTTGTTCAGGTCGATGCACGAAATGCATCCTGACATGGCTCTGAGCATGGAACAGTTTGAGCGTGATACCCAAAAATATGTCGATCAGTATCTTGCCGGTGAAATTGGTGAAAAGGTGCTGGAGAAAGACGGACGAGCCTGGGACAACTACGCGCAAAGCTATCGCCCCATGGTTGAGTATGCAAAGAATAAGGGGCTGCCGGTGCTTGCTTCAAATGCGCCCAAGTCCATTGTGATCTGCGTTGGCAAAGAGGGGCCGGAGCTGCTTGACCGGCTGCCCGAGACCGATCGCGGCTGGGCAGCAAGCGAACTTCATCTGGATGAAGGGGCCTACCTGGACAAATACAGAAGTTTTGTCATGAGCAATGCTTCACACGGCAGCGGTTCATCCGACTCCGATGCCGATGAAGAGATGGCCAAGAGGATGGAGTCAATGGTGATGAGAAGCTTTGCCGCACAGGTCACCCGCGACGACACCATGGCCGAGTCAATAGCCATGCAGCTTCAGAAAAATCCCGGTCAGAAGGTTTTTCACCTCAACGGGAATTTCCATTCCGAATCTCACCTGGGAACCGTGGAGCGTTTGAAAATGCGCATGCCGGACCTGAAGCTGGCAGTGGTTACCCCGGTGATGGTTGATGACAACAGTTCTCCGGTTCTTACTGAAGAAGATGCCGCCAGCGGTGACTACATCATCCTGGTGAGCAAGGTCCCCGATATGTTCAAGAGCGATGAGCGCGAGCTTGAATACCAGCGTGCCATTGCCAAAGAACGTATGGGCAACGAATGTGAATATAGCGCAGACAATGCAGAGCATGAGGAAAAGTCATGATGCTTCGGAGCAAGTGGGATATGACAAAAATGAGAGTGATCGCCGGTTTTGTGTCAATGCTGTTTGCATTGACCTCATCAATGGCTATTGCCCAGAACAGCAACGATGAGGATGAAAACAACGAAGAGGAAGGCCACGAGCTGGGCACAGTGGTTGTCGTTGGAGGAAGGGTCGAACAGTCTATTGAAGATGTTGCAGGTTCGATTTCCGTCATGAGCAGCGATGACATTGAAAGCGAGATGGTTACCAACATGTCTCAGCTTTTCAGGTATGAGCCCGGCATTGAAGTTACTGGCTCAAACGGTACAGCACAAAACTTTGTTGTTCGAGGCATGGGCGCTGACCGCGTCATGATGGTCAAGGACGGCATGCGGATGAATGAAGGGTACGGTGCTGCCGGAATCAATGACGTTGTTGGACGCGGCTTTATTGATATGGACACCGTCAAGCAGGTCGAGGTGGCCAAGGGTGCCGCTTCCTCACTGTATGGTGCCGATGCCATGGGTGGCATCGTGGCGTTCCAGACCAAGGACGCGGCTGATCTGCTGGGTACCGGCAGCGGCCTGGATTTTTATTTTTCGGCCAATGGCGGTTTTGACGGTCGCTCGGACGAGGCCAGTGCCGGTGCATTGACGGCCTTCCGAACAGGCCGCTGGGAAACCCTGGTCAGCTACAAGGGCCGCAAGGGTCATGAGACCCAGAATTTCCAGAAAACACGCGACAAGATGGATGTTGATTCAAACAGCGTTCTTGCAAAGACCGATTACATTATTGATGAAAACAAAAAGCTGGTTTTCTCAATTGACTACTACCTCCAGAAAGTAAAGCGGCCTGATGATGGCAGGGACAAGGGTGATTATCTTGGATTGCCTGGCTGGAAAATCAACGAAGACTCAAGCTCAAACGAAAAGAAAAACAACTCCTACACGGCCCGTTATCTCGACAGGGATACAGGCTGGGCTTTTACGGACAGTCTTGATGTCACTGCCTATCTGAACAAGACAGATCAGACAGACGAGTTCCTGCTCAATCATGACACGCCACTCCCCATGGGCCCGGGCGGGTCGCGGATCAACAGAAAGGAAGGCCTTTTCAGCCAGGAAACCTGGGGGGTCAGCCTGTCCGCCGGAAAGCAGTTTGGGCAAGAATACACGCATCAGCTCAGCTACGGCTTTGACTGGGACTCTACCGATACATACAGGCCACAGCGCGAAATCCGTGAGTCGAGTGAAGGGGTCGTTGAAATGGATGACCTGACTGCACCTTTCCCCAAAAACACTACGGACCGGTTTGGAATTTACCTCCAGGACACAATTCAGCTGTCTGACAAGTGGTCAGTCATTCCGGGTCTGCGCTATGACTATTACAAGATGGATCCCAAGGCTGACGACGGATACGACAGCGCCAACCCGGGCGGCGAGTTTGCGCCCAGCAAGATTTCTGACAGCAACCTGTCATGGCGCATAGGAACAACCTACGATTTCACGGATAATTTCAGCGCCTTTGTGCAGTATTCACAGGGCTTCAAGGTTCCGCCTTATGACCTGGCCTATTTCTACTTCGAGCACGAAGCCTTCTGCGACGGCTCGCAGGACACCTGCTACAGAGACAGAATCATTCCTGCCGATGATCTGGTTCCGGAAGAAAGCGAATCGTTTGAAGTGGGCATCCGCGGGCATTTCGGCATGTTGTCCTATCAGCTGTCCGGCTACCGCAGTGAATATGACAATTTCATCCAGATTGCCCATGTGGAAACGATAGAGGATTCATCCATGGGCCGCCCCATGCTCACCGATGTCTCCCAGTACCAGAACATCGATTCCGCGCAGATTTCTGGCATGGAATTCAGTCTGTCACATCCGCTTGGAAACAGCATGTCCATGTTCCTGAATGGTGAGTGGATGGACAGCAAGGACAAAACCACCGGTGAGCAGCTGTCCAGCATTCAGCCGTTTAACGGAACGCTGGGTGTTGACTATTTTCACGGCAACTTCTCAATGGATGCCATGCTCAAGTGGGCCGACAGTATGACCAAAACACCGGACGACACATTCACAACAGGCAGCTATACAACACTGGATGTGTTCGCCCGCTATGACTTCAATGACCACTTCAAGATCAACGGCGGCATCCTCAATTTGCTTGACAAGGAGTTCATACGCTACACCAGGGTTGCCGGAATTCCTTATGACGCTGACAGGGACATGGTGCCGTTTACCGACCCCGGCCGTACTTTCAGCGTAAGCCTCAAGTACATATTCTGATTTGAAGACAAACAACAAAAACAATGGTTTTGGACAGGTCGTGACAGACTCCGAGGTTACAGCTCTCTGACTCAGTGATTGACAGCACAAATGTCACCTTGTCCACGTGCAGGCAGCCAGGTTCTCCTGGCTGCCTTTTTTTATGCGCCTGGTGCGTCCGGGGCAGCGCAGATTCGTCCAATCATCCCGATTGACTCCTTCTCAAGGCTGAATCAAGGCATGCAAGACGGTTATGCCGCCGGGTTTACAATGGCAGGCAACGCTTCAAAAACATGAGGAGAAATCGTGATGAATAAAAAAGCAGTTGAGTTCGCCGTGGTTGTATTGCTTTTAACGACCGGCATGCAAGTCGAGGCGGCCCCGGGATGGCTGGACATGCTGTTTGGCGCCGGTCAGCAGGCACAGGGGCAGGAAGCTGAGGGCGAAAACGCCGTATCGGGCGTCAGCGTTGCCGGCCTGGCGGAAGACGATATTGCCGCCGGTCTGAAAGAGGCGCTTGCCAGCGGAACGTCGACAGCCATCGAGTTTCTGGGCAAAAAGGACGGCTTCTGGGGCAATGATGAAGCGCGCATTCCGCTGCCCGATGCTGTATCCAGGATGGTCAGGCTGGCAGAAATGGCCGGGCAGGGCGACAAGGTGGAAGCCTTTCAGCTGAGCATGAATCGCGCCGCTGAAAAAGCGGTGCCTGAGGTTGTCGATATATTTGCTGAATCCATACGGAGCATGACGGTGGAAGATGCGCGCGGCATACTGACCGGCGGCGAGCATGCGGCCACTGAGTTCTTTCGCCAGACGGCAGGCGAGACCATTATCGAGCGCATGCTGCCCATTGTGGCTGATGCCACTGACAGCGTGGGCGTGACCCGCTACTACAAATCACTGACCGGCAGCGAACAGGGCCGGGCTGTCGGCGATGCCCTGTCCAGGTTGAGGGGCGATGACGATGAAGCCTCGCTGGATCTGGATCACTATGTAACGCAGCAGGCTACCAACAGCCTGTTCAACGAAATTGCCCATCAGGAAGCCGCCATACGCAAGGATCCGCTCAAGCAGACCAGCAGTCTGCTCAAAAGGGTTTTTGGCAACTGACTGATTGCAGGCTGGGGGGGGTACAAGCAGGGGTGCGCAGCAGGCCGGATTAAGAAAAAAGTCCGAATATCAAGTGCCTGGCGTTGTTTGATGGTGCCGGGGGAGGGAATCGAACCCTCACTCTGTCGCCAGAAACGGATTTTGAGTCCGTCGCGTCTACCAATTCCGCCACCCCGGCTGGGTGGGGGCATATTGTCTGTCCATGAGGCCGGTTTGTCCAGCCCGGCCGCGCCAGAAACTGGTGATGTGCTAGTTGAGCCAGTCGGCCATGGCTCTGCCGAAAGTGTCGATATCGACCAGAAATGCGTCGTGACCCTGCTCTGACGGAAAGATATGGCAGGTTGCCTGTGCCCCGGCTGCGCGGATGTCTTCTGCCAGCTGTTCCTGTTGCACGGGCGGAAACAGGATGTCGGTGACAACGCCCAGCACCAGCGCGTGCCCGTCAAAACTGTTTTTGAAAGCATCCTGCGGCGAAGCGTGGCCTTCGCTGAAATCAAAGTTGTCCATGGCGCTCGACAAATTCAGGTAGCTGCACGGGTCAAACTGGCCGACAAACTTTCGCGCGTGGTTTTCCAGATAGGATTCAACCGCAAAGCGCATGCCAAACAGGGTGGGCGGAAAATAGTCCTGCGGCTGGCGTCCGAAGCGGCGCTGCCATTCCGAGGCCGAGCGATAGGAAATCATGCCCAGCTTGCGCGCCAGACGCATGCCGGTTTCGGGCCAGGCGTCCTCGGTGTACTGTCCGTCGCGAAAATTGCGGTCGGTGACGATGGCCTCGCGCTGCAGCGAGCGAATGGCGATGGCCATGGGGGTGGCCGAGCTTGCCGTGGAAATCAGGCCCAGTCTGTCAGCTGAAAAGGGAAATTGCCTGATCCATGCCAGCGCTGTCATGCCGCCCATGGACGGGCCGATGACGGCATGAAACTTTTCAATCCCGAGGTGCTCGACCACCAGTTGTCCGGTGGCGGCGATGTCTTCTATGGCCAGCTCGGGAAAGTCCAGCCGCCAGGGCCGGCCGGTGGCGGGATTGATGCTGGCCGGCCCGGTGGAGCCCATGCAGGAACCCAGCGAGTTGATGCACAGCACAAAATACTTGTCGGTGTCGATGTGTTTTCCCGGGCCGATCATGTTTTCCCACCAGCCGGGGGAGCGGTCCTTTTCGCTGGATGCCGCATGCGCGCTGGGTGACAGACCGGTAAAAATCAGAACGGCATTGGACTTGTCTGCATTGAGCTGGCCCCAGCTTTCCCAGGCCAGGCGCAGACGCGGCAGCACGCCGCCGCGAAACAGAGTGACCGGTTTGGAATGATGCAGATAACGAGTGGCTGGACCCATGAGAAATTTATCGTTGTTGTTTGCTGGCTGCTGCGACTGTCAACAGACTACAGTGGTTCCTTGAACTGGGCCGTGCCTATGCCGCGCTCGGGAAGCAGGACCGGTATGCCGTCGGCCACCAGATACACCACCTTGCCGTCGCGGGTGATCAGCGCCTCGCGCGCCCTGTCCTCAACCGTGGTGTGGTCGACATACTGCACCTGGCCGTCGTTGATGTGCCTGTTCAGGCTCTTGAGCCGGCGCCGGTCCAGCGGCTGCAGCGGCTCATGGCTGACCGGGCAGCAGATAATGTCCAGCAGTGAATCTGAAATAGTCATGGGGCCAATTGTAGCGCGTTCGCCGGCTGGAGAATGATTGTGCTCATGCTAAAATAACCTGTTTTCCCTGCAGAGGCACAGACATGGGCAGTTCGCCACTGGTCGGCATCATCATGGGTTCGAAGACTGACTGGGAAACCATGGCCCACGGCGTCGAGGTGCTTGAAGCGCTCGGCGTGCCGCATGAAGTCAGGATCATTTCCGCACACCGCACGCCCGATGTCATGTTTGAATGGGCCGGATCGGCCGAAGAGCGGGGCATCGAGGTGGTGGTGGCCGGCGCCGGTGGTGCTGCGCACCTGCCCGGCATGGTGGCCTCCAAAACAGTGCTGCCCGTGCTCGGCGTGCCCATACAGTCGCGCGCGCTCAACGGAATGGACTCCCTGCTTTCCATCGCCCAGATGCCCGGCGGCGTGCCGGTGGGCACGCTGGCCATTGGCAGGGCGGGCGCCATCAACGCCGCCTTGCTGGCTGCCAGCATTGTGGCCCGCACGCGGCCGGAAATTCTGGCCAGTGTGCGGCGCTGGCGACAGGACCAGACCGACGCGGTGCTGGCGGCCAGCGATCCGCGTACATCATGAAGACGGGCATTCTCGGCGGCGGCCAGCTGGCCCGCATGCTGGCCCTGGCGGGTGTTCCGCTGGGCGCCCGGTTTTCATTTGTTGATCCATCTGAGAACGCCTGTGCCGGCGATGTCGGCCGGTTGATTGTGGGCGAGTGGGACGAACGGGACACGCTGATGAAGCTGGCCGACTGCGACCACATCACCTGCGAGTTCGAAAACGTGCCGGCGCGCGCGCTGGAAATTCTGGCGGACGCCGGCAAGCCGGTGCGCCCGGCCGCCAATGCCTTTGCCGCAGCCCAGGACAGGCTGGTGGAAAAGCGCATGTTCGAATCGCTGGATATTGCCGTTGCCCCTTTCGCGCCGGTTTCGGGCCGGGCCGAGCTGCTGGATGCGCTTGATCGGGTTGGCTGGCCGGCGGTGCTCAAGACGCGCCGCATGGGTTATGACGGCAAGGGCCAGTATGTTCTGTATTCACCCGAAGACCTCGAGCCGGCGTGGGCGGAGCTGGGCGGCAACGATCTGATTCTCGAGCGCCTGATTGATTTTGATTTTGAATGCTCGATTACCGCCGTGCGCAGCAATGATGGGCAGGTGCGCTGCTATCCGCTGTCGCGAACCATCCACGAAGGCGGCATCTTGCGCCTGGCCGCCTCGCCGGCCGGCATTCCGGGCAGCGTACAAAAACGCGCCGAGGAATTTGCGCAGCGGCTGCTGGCGCATCTGGACTATGTGGGCTGCCTGACGCTCGAACTGTTTGCCGACGGCGACAGCCTGCTGGCCAATGAATTTGCGCCCCGGGTGCACAACTCCGCCCACTGGACCATAGAGGGCGCGGTGTGCTCGCAGTTTGAAAACCATGTTCGCGCCGTGTGCGACCTGCCGCTGGGCAGCACGGATTTGCGCCAGCCGTCCATTCTGTTCAACTGGATAGGCCGGCTGCCGGCGGCCAGCCGGATGCTGGAGACAAAAAACCTGCACTGGCACGACTACAACAAACAGGCCCGGCCAGGACGCAAGGTGGGGCACGCCACGCTTGTAGCCGACAGCTGGCCGGCGCTGCAGCGAGCGGCCGATGACATCAGGCCGCTGCTGCCCGACCCTCTGGACAGACTGGTTGGCGAACTGACAACGCTTTAGCGCAGCTTATCCGCAGGCTGGTCAGGGGCAGTAGCGGGCGCGAATGCTGCCGGCGACCACATCGGCAATGCGGTCCACCTCGTCGTCGCTGGCAATCAGCGGCGGCAGCAGGCGGATGGTGCTGCCGCGGGTGACGTTGACTATCACGTTTTGAGCCAGGGCGTCGTCGCGGATTTCGGGACAGTCGCGATCCAGCTGTACGCCAATCATCATGCCCCGGCCGCGAATATCAACCACCGGCGGGAGGCCGTCAAGATTGCCGCGCAGCCGGTTGATGAGGCGAAAGCCCCGGTCGGTCGCCTGCTGGCCCAGGCTGTCGCGCTCCATGATTTCCACAACCTTGAGCGCCGTGGCGCAGGCCAGCGGATTGCCGCCGAAGGTGGTTCCGTGGCTGCCCGGCTTCATCAGGCCGGCAACCTCTTCGCGCGCAAGGCAGGCGGCAATGGGCATGCCGTTGCCCAGGGCCTTGGCCACGGTCATGACATCGGGCTTGAGCCCTTCATGATGCTGGTGGGCAAACCACTGTCCGGTGCGGTTCAGTCCGGTCTGGATTTCATCAAAAACAAGCAGGGCATCATGCTCATTGCACAGCGTGCGCAACGCCGGCAGATAGTCGTCGGGCGGCACGCACACGCCGCCCTCGCCCTGGATGGGCTCGACCAGCACGGCGACGATATTTGCATGGGTTGCAAAGGCCCGGGCGGCTGCCGCCGCGTCCCCGAAGGGAACGTGCACAAAGCCTTCGACCAGCGGACCGTAGCCGCTTTGTATGGCCGGGTTGCCCGATGCGCTGAGGCCGGCCAGAGTGCGGCCGTGAAAGCTTCGGTCGGTGACCAGAACCGCAGGCCGCTCGATGCTGCGCTCGCGGGCATGCAGCCGCGCCAGCTTGAGCGCGCATTCATTGGCCTCGGCGCCCGAATTGGCCACAAAAACCCTGTCCAGGCCGCTGATGAAGGCCAGCTTTTCGGCCAGCGCTTCCTGCAGCGGCAGGCCCACAATATTGGCGGTATGAATCAGCGTGTGTGCCTGGCTGGCGATGGTCTCGGCAATTTCGGGGTGCGCATGACCCAGCGCGCATACGCCCAGGCCGGAGATGGCATCCAGATATTCATTTCCTGAAGAATCGGTCAGCCATGCGCCGCTTCCGGAAACCATGCTGACAGGCAGGCGGGCGTAGGTGTTGAACAGGTGAGTCATGTAATTGGATCCAGAATCGGGCAAAAAACGTATTTTAGCCCGTCCGGCGACCGGCGGCGGTGCCGCCGGCCCTGGCTGAACTCATGCCCGCATCGGCAGGCTGTCGGCCGGTCAGCTCTTGAGCTGCGAGGCGACGTAGTCCCAGTTGACCAGCTCGAAGAAGGAGTCAACGTACTTGGGGCGCGCATTGCGGTAGTCGATGTAGTAGGCGTGCTCCCACACGTCGCAGACCAGTAGCGGGGTCAGGCCTTCGGTCAGCGGGTTTTCGGCGTTGGATGTCGACACCACTTCCAGCTTGCCATCGTCTTTCTGGACCAGCCAGCCCCAGCCCGAGCCGAACTGGCTGATGCAGGCCTTGCTGAATGTATCGACAAAGCGGTTGAAGTCGCCGAAGTCGCGCTGGATAAGCTCGCCCAGCTTGCCTTCCGGCTCGCCGCCACCATTGGGCGACATGCAGTTCCAGTACATGGTGTGGTTCCACACCTGGCCGGCCTGGTTGAAGAGGGTGCCGGATGATTTGCGGATGACGTCTTCAAGGCTCATGTTGGCGTAGTCGGTGCCTTCCACCAGCTTGTTGAGCGTGGTGACATAGGCCTGATGATGCTTGCCGTGATGATATTCCAGCGTTTCGGCCGAAATGTTCGGCGCCAGCGCATCAAGCGAGTAGGGAAGATCGGGTAGCTCGAAAGCCATGATGTTTTACCTCCACAAATGTACGGGTGTCAGACCTGCCATGATAACGCTTGAATCTGCCCTGTGGGTGGTTGCAGCCCGCAAACGGTTCACCCACATGGTTCAAACACGGCCTTTTTCCAGTCTTTCAAGCTGTCGCCAGCGATTGACGATGGTGCAGAACAGCTCGGCGGTGCGCTCGGTGTCATAGGCGGCAGAGTGAGCGCGGTCCTTGTCCCAGTCCAGTCCGGCGGCTTTGGCAGCACGTTCCAGAACGGTCTGCCCGTAGGCCAGTCCGCCCATGGTGGCGGTGTCAAAACAGCTGAACGGGTGGAAAGGATTGCGCTTGTAGCCGGTGCGTGCTATCGCAGCGTTTAGAAAGCCGAGGTCGAAGTGGGCGTTGTGGCCCACCAGAACGGCGCGTTTGCAGCCGGTCTTGCGCAGCCGCTGGCGAATGGGCAGCAGCAGCGTTTTGAGCGCCTCGCCTTCGTCAACGGCGGGGCGCAGCGGGTGCCAGGGATCAATGCCGTTGAACTCCAGCGCAGCCTCTTCGATGTTGGCGCCGTCGAAGGGTTTGATATGCTGCACCATAACTTCACCGGCCGTCAGCCAGCCGCTGTCGTCCATGTCGATAATGCTGACGGCAAGCTCAAGCAGGGCGTCGGTTTGCGCGTTGAACCCCCCGGTTTCAACATCGACGACAACGGGCAAAAAACCGCGAAAGCGGCTGGCAATGGGGTAGGAAGCTGAACTCATGAAATTTTCGCCGGAAAAAACGACCAGCATAAGACAGTCGGGCAGGTTTGACCACTACGGATGGCTCAAAGGCCCGCTGTGGCTGTTGGTCACGGGTCTGCTTTTCATCCCGCTGGCGGCACCGGCTCAGGTGTTCTGGTCGGTGACCGATGACAGCGGCCGGCAGAACTGGATTTTGGGCACCCTGCACAGCGAGGACCCGCGTCTTCTCGACTGGCCGCAGCCGCTTGTTGATGCGCTGCAAAAGGCCGATCGGCTGGCGCTGGAACTCAAGCCCGACGAGGCCATGGCCGAGCGCTTGAAACAGGCCATGACCTGTCGGGAGCAGTCGCTGGCGGACAGGCTGCCCGCGCCACTGTTTGAACGCCTTCTGGCGGTGCTGGAAAATGACTATCGGCATGACAGGAACAGCGCCGCGCAGCTGTGTCTTTGGGCCGCGGCCCTGACGCTGGCCGCCCCGCCGCCGGCCAGCGGCATGTATATGGACATGATGCTGGCCTGGCGGGGGCAGGGCGCCGGCCTGGAGCTGGTGGCGCTGGAAACCGTGGATGAGCAAATCGAGTTTCTTTCCGGCCTGCCCGACGCTGATCAGGTCGTTCTTATAGAAAAGGCGCTGGATGAACGCGACAGCCATGATGCTCTTTTCAATGAGCTGGTCAAAACCTACCTTGAAGGCGATCTTGAACAACTGACACTGCTGTCAAACCGGCAGCTTGAGGGGCTGCCGGTTCACATTGCAAATTACTTCAACGAACAGGGCCTTGAAGAGCGCAACCGGCGCATGCTCGAACGCGCCCGGCCGTGGCTGGAGCAGGGCGGGCTCATCATCGCGGTGGGGGCCCTGCACCTGCCCGGCAAAGACGGCCTGCTGGGGCTGCTGGCCAATGAAGGCTGGCAGCTGCAGGGTATTTATTGAAGTCGATTGTTGAAGTCGAT
>DATGTG010000194.1:0-10521 GCA_035301965.1 Wenzhouxiangella sp.
TGGTCAGGTCCATGTCTATGACACCGGCGGCGGACTTGCTGAGCTCGACGGCGGCAATGGCGGCAGCGGCCCCGCCGCCCATGCCGTTGTAGACGGCAATCATCTGCGGCATGTCGGTCATGGCCACGCGCCGGGCCGTCCACCAGGTGGCCCCCGAGCCGATGGCAATGGCGATCAGCATGAGCAGGTAGTTGCCGGTGACCTGCGGGTGGAAGAAAGTGACAACAATGGCCACCAGCATGGCCACGCCGGCCCACAGAATGCCGCGGCGGGCGGTCACCGGCGAGCTCATTGCCTTGAGGCCGTAGATGAACATGACGGCCGCGGCAAAATAGGCGGCCTGAATGAAAAACCCTGGAGTTGCGTTCATGAATCAGTCTTCCTTGCGGCCCGAAGTCTTGAACATTTCCAGCATGCGCTCGGTGACCACATAGCCACCGACCACGTTGCCGGCCGCCAGCATGACGGCAATGAAGCCGATGGTGGTTTCGGTGCCGCCCTCGGCCATGCCCAGCGTGACCATGGCGCCAACCAGCACAATGCCGTGAATGAAGTTGGAGCCCGACAGCAGCGGGGTATGCAGTATCGACGGCACGCGTGAAATAACCTCGAAGCCGGCAAATCCTGCCAGCATGAATATGTACAGAGCGGCCCAGCCTTCCATGTTCAGTTCTCCATTGGTCGCAATTTCAAGGGTTTGGCACCTGCTCTCAGGCGCTGCTGTCTGCCGTGAATGCCGGGTGGACAATCTGCCCCTGACGGGCCAGCAGACAGCCGGCAATGACATCGTCATCGGGGTTGATGTTCAGCGGGCCGCCCTCGTCGTGCCCGGCCTCGTCGTGAATGAGCAGCTGCAAAAGGTTGTGAATATTGCGCGCATACATTTGTGAGGCATGCAGCGCGGCGCGGCTGGCCAGATCGGTCGGGCCGGCAATGGTGACGCCGTTGTGGACGACGGTTTCGCCCGGGCGGGTTAGGGCGCAGTTGCCGCCGGTTTCAGCCGCCAGGTCGACAATCACGCTGCCGGCGTTCATGTTCTCAACCATTTCAGCGGTCACGATCCGCGGCGCGGCGCGCCCGGGGATGGCGGCCGTGCTGATCACCGCATCAGCGCTCTTCAAGTGGCTGGCCAGCGCATCCGCCTGTTGCCGGCGCTCATCATCGGTCAGCTCGCGGGCGTAGCCGCCTGCCGTTTCCGCATCCACGCCGGTGTCAATCATCTGCGCGCCCAGGGACTCGACCTGCTCCCTGGCGGCGGCGCGAATGTCGTAGGCCTTGACGCGCGCACCGAGCCGCCGAGCGGTGGCAATGGCCTGCAGACCGGCCACGCCGGCACCAATGACGACAACGCTTGCCGGGCGCAGAGTGCCCGCGGCGGTGGTGAGCATGGGAAACAGACGGGGTGACAGGTCGGCGGCAATGATGACCGCCTTGTAGCCGGCAATGGTGGCCTGGGATGACAGCACGTCCATGGACTGGGCCCGGGTAATGCGCGGCACCAGCTCCATGGAAATCATGTCCACGCCAGCTGAGGCAACCTGTTCCAACGCTTCAAAATCCTTCCAGGGCGAAAGCAGGCCAACGAGCAAACTGCCGGCGGCCATCTGCTCAAGAATCGTTTTCTCAGGCCGGCGCACGCACAAAAGCACCGTGCTTTCCGCGGCCAGAGCAGCGCTGTCGTCAACCATGCGGCAGCCCTCCCAGGCCTCGTCAGGATGACCGGCGCGAACCCCGGCACCAGTTTGAACCAGCACCTCATGGCCCCGGGCCACAAGTTTTTTGGCCGTGTCCGGGTCCAGCGCCACGCGCTGCTCGCCCGGGCGGGACTCCCTGATGATTCCGATTTTGAGCGTCATCGACCTGCTTGCCTCATGTTGGATCGGTCCTGGCGGTGCCAGCCGGAAAAATACCGCATCAATTCTACATGGGTATGCGCACGGGGTTGAATAATGTTCAGCGGCGGCCGGACAGGGCGGCGTTGGCGCACGCCAGCCGGCCTGCAGTGCCCACGTCGTGCCAGACTCCGGCATGGTGCTGGCCGCCCGCCTGACCGGCCGCCACGGCTCTTTCAAGCACTGGCCTCAGTGCCCGCCGGCCCGGAGCCAGCTCTGAAAAAAGATCGGGCGACAGCACGGCGATGCCGCTGAAGGTCAGTTTTTCGCCATGTCCAAGCAGCCCGTCGGAAAAAGGGAAGTCGCCGCTGCGATTGTGGGGCGGATTGTCGACCAGCACCAGGTGCGCCAGCTTTCCCGACAGCGTGCCGGGCAGCCGCTTGAGAGAAAAGTCGGTATAAATATCGGCGCTGATGACCATAAACGGCTGCCGGCCCAGCAGCGGCAGCGCCTGGATGATGCCACCGGCGGTTTCAAGCGCGCCCTCGGGCTCGCGTGAATAGTCGATACCAAGGCCCCAGCGGCTGCCGTCGCCCAGGGCGTCCATGATTTGATCGCCCAGCCAGTCAAGATTGATGACTACCTGTCTGATGCCGTATGCGGACAATCGCTCAAGGTGATGAACAATCAGCGGCTTGCCGGCCACCTCGATGAGCGCCTTGGGAACGGTGTCGGTCAGAGGGCGCAGCCGCTCGCCGCGACCGGCGGCAAAAATCATGGCGCGGGCAATTTTCATTGCACGCGCCGCTGCCGCCAGGCATCCAGCAAACCATCCAGCACGTCCAGCTCGGGATTGCGCCGGATGCTGACATCCAGGTATCTGAAAAATCGGGGGGCATCGCGCAGATAGCGCGGCTTGCCGTCGCGGTAGCGAATGCGGGCAAAGATGCCGATCACTTTAAGAAAGCGGTGGGCGCCGACGAGATCACAGCTGCGCTGCCACAGCTGTGCGCTGGCGGGCACCGGCAACCCGGCGGCTGCGGCGCGCTGGCGGTAATCCTCCAGCCAGCGGTCGCTTTGTTCAGTCGGCCAGCTTAAAAAAGCGTCGCGAAAAAGACACACCGGGTCATAGCTGATCGGCCCGATGACGGCATCCTGAAAATCAATGATGCCGGGGTTGGGTTCGGCGATCAGCAGGTTGCGCGGCATGTAGTCGCGGTGGCAGAACACCTGCGGCTGATCCAGCGCCCAGCGCAGCAGCGTGGTGCAGACCTCATCCCAGCCGTCAAGCTCGCCGTCGGTGGGCTCAACCCGCCAGTGGCGGGCGAGAAACCAGTCAACAAACAGGTTGAGCTCGCGCATCAAAAGCGCCGGGTCGTAGGATGGCAGTCCGCTGACGTCAACCTCTGCCTGCATGTGAATCAGCGCTTCCACGGCATCATCGAACAGACTGTCGGCATTGCCGCTGTCAAGAACATGATGAAAGGGCCGTGGCCCCAGGTCTTCAAGCAGCACAAAGCCCTGTTCGGGGTCGTGGGCAAGAACTTCCGGCGCGTGCAGGCCAATCGCCCGCAGCCGGCCGGCAATGTCAACGAATTCCTGCGTGCGTTCCACATCGGGCGGAGCGTCCATGACAACGAAGCTGGCGCTGTCGCGCATCAGGCGGTAGTAGTTTCGGAAGCTGGCGTCACTGGAAATGGAGGCCTGCTCGCACTGCGGCCAGGCCAGTTCGTTGAGCGCCCAATTGACGGCCTGTTTGCGGCGTTCATTGCTCGGGTTCAATCTGTTCTCCATGTCAACGGCGGACGGCTCTCTGGCCTGCACAACAGTTGCCACGGATAATTGTACGTGCAGTTGTTGAGCCCGATTACGGCTTTTTGCGAGCGGCACCGGGCTGTCGATGAGCGGGGTTTTCTAATTAATACCAAATTGGTCTTGTTTATAAAAGCCGTGGCCATCATAATAAGGGACTGAGAGCAGACAGGCATGGCAAATGCTGAGAATTTCCAAGCTGACAGATTACGCAACGGTGCTTATGGCGGCCCTGATCGACTGGCCCGACCAGTGTGTTCCGGCCAGCCGGCTGGCGCAGCTGACCGGACTTGAGGTTCCAACAGTTGCCAAGGTGCTTAAAACACTGACCCGCGCCGGTCTGGTCAGTTCGGTTCGCGGCGTCAACGGCGGTTATCAGCTGGCCCATGCGCCCGAAGACATTTCAGTGGCCGGCATCATCCGCGCCATGGAAGGGCCCATTGCGCTGACCGAGTGCGCGCTCGAGCCCGGATTGTGTGCGCATGAATCGGACTGTCAGCTCAAGGGCAACTGGCAGCGCATTGGACAGGCCGTTGAAAATGCCCTCAGCGGCCTGAGCCTGGCTGACCTGGCCGAGCCGTCTTCGCGGCGAATTGCCATCCGCGCACGCATAGAAAACTCACCACTGCAGGAATTTTGATGAGTCAGACTGTCGAACAAGTTCAAAACTACATTCAGCAGCGCTACAAGGCCGGTTTTTATACCGACATTGAAATGGACAAGGCGCCCATGGGGCTGAATGAGGAAATCATTGCCATGATTTCAGCCAAGAAGGACGAGCCCGAATGGCTGCTGGAGTGGCGCCTGAAAGCCTATGCCCAATGGCAAAAAATGGTGGGGCCCGACTGGGCTCACCTGGAAATTCCGCCCATTGATTTCCAGGCTCTACACTACTACGCAGCGCCCAAGCAGAAGGATCGCCCCAAGAGCCTGGACGAGGTGGATCCAAAATTGCTGGAAACCTTCGACAAGCTCGGCGTGCCGCTGCACGAGCGCGAGCGCCTGGCCGGCGTGGCGGTTGATGCGGTGTTCGACTCTGTTTCGGTTGGCACCACCTTTCAGAAAGAACTGGCCGAAGCCGGCGTGATTTTCTGCAGCTTTTCCGAAGCGGTGCAGAAGCACCCCGATCTGGTGCGCGAATACCTGGGCACCGTGGTGCCGTACACCGACAATTATTTTGCTGCGCTCAATTCAGCCGTGTTCACCGATGGTTCGTTTGTCTACATTCCCAGGGACACGCGCTGCCCCATGGAACTGTCGACGTATTTCCGCATCAACGCCCGCGATACCGGGCAGTTCGAGCGCACGCTGATCGTCGCCGAGCCGGGCAGCAACGTAAGCTACCTGGAAGGTTGCACGGCCCCCATGCGTGACGAGAACCAGCTGCATGCAGCGGTGGTCGAGCTGGTGGCGCTTGATAGAGCGCGCATCAAGTATTCCACCGTGCAAAACTGGTACCCCGGTGACGAAAACGGCGTCGGCGGCATTTACAACTTCGTGACCAAGCGCGGCGACTGCCGCGGCGATGATTCACGCATCATCTGGACCCAGGTTGAAACCGGTTCGGCCATTACCTGGAAATACCCGTCGTGCATCCTGCGCGGTGACCGCTCGGCCGGTGAGTTCTACTCCGTGGCGCTTACCCGGGCACGCCAGCAGGCCGATACCGGCACCAAGATGATTCACCTGGGCAAGGACACAACCAGCAAGATCATTTCCAAGGGCATTTCAGCCGGCCGCGCCCAAAACAGCTACCGTGGCCTGGTGCGTATTGCCAAGCGCGCCGAAAACGCGCGCAACTATACCGAGTGCGACTCATTGCTGATCGGCAAGGAGTGCGGTGCGCACACCTTCCCTTACATTGAGTCGTTCAACTCCACGGCCAAGGTGGAGCACGAGGCCACCACCTCGCGCATTGGTGAAGACCAGCTGTTCTACTGCCGTGCCCGTGGGCTCGATGAGGAAGAGGCCGTGGCCCTGATTGTCGACGGCTACTGCAAGGAGGTCTTTCGCGAGTTGCCCATGGAGTTTGCCGTTGAGGCCAAGGCGCTGCTGGAAATCTCGCTCGAGGGCGCGGTGGGCTGACGGGCGGCCGCCTCCTTTAATACGCGCATGCGCGCCAATGGCCGGCGGCGATCACGCTGCCGGCCGTATTGAACGAATCAAACTGAAAACGGACGTTTAACCCAATGCTGGAAATCAAGAATCTTCACGTCAATGTCGACGGCAACGAGATCCTCAAGGGCCTTGATCTGAAAATAGGTGCCGGCGAAATGCACGCCATCATGGGCCCCAACGGCTCGGGAAAATCAACGCTCGGCTATGTTCTTGCCGGACGCGATGAGTATGAGGTCACCCAGGGCACCATCCTGTTTGAGGGCAAGGACCTGAGCGAAATGGAGCCCGAGGAGCGCGCCGCCGCCGGCCTGTTTCTGGCCTTTCAGTATCCGGTGGAAATCCCGGGCGTCAACAACGCCTATTTCCTGCGCGCCGCGCTCAATTCGCAGCGCAAGCTGCGCGGTGAGCCCGAAATCGACTCGGTCACGTTTCTCAAGGGCCTGCGCCAAACCCTGACCGAGCTGGGCATGGATCATGCCCTGCTCAAGCGGGCCGTCAATGAAGGCTTTTCGGGCGGTGAGAAGAAGCGCAACGAAGTGGTTCAGCTGGCTGTGCTGCAGCCCAGGCTGGCCGTTCTTGATGAAACCGACTCCGGGCTGGATATTGACGCGCTGAAAATCGTTGCCGACGGCATCAATCGCCAGCGCAATTCCGAGCGCTCGTTTGTAGTCATTACCCACTATCAGCGCCTGCTCGAATATCTGACGCCCGATCATGTTCACGTTCTGTCGGACGGTCGCATTGTCGAGTCGGGCGGTCCCGAGCTGGCCCGCAAGCTTGAAGCCCACGGCTACGCGCACTTTCAGGCCGAGCCGGCCCAGGGAGCGGTCAGCCATGAGTGAACTGGCCCTCAAGCTCAGTCCCGAGGAGTCGCTGCAGGTTGATGAGTTTGGCGAGCTGCGCCAGCGTGCCCGGCGCGCGCTGATGCAGCATGGCTTTCCCGACCTTAAAACGGAAGAGTGGAAGTACACTTCGCTCAGGGTCTTGCAGCAGCGTGAATTCCAGGCCGCGTCAGCCAGTGCCTCGCAGCTGCCCAGGCTGCCTTTCGATGCCTGTGTGCTGCATTTCGACAACGGCGTTCTTGATCCTGACGCCGTTGAGCTGATTGACGGCATTACTCTGGAGCCGGCCGGCCCCGACGACCTTGGTGATGCTTCCTATGGCGGGCGGGAAGATGCCTTTGCATGGCTGAATCTGGCCAACTTTTCGCGGGCCTGGAAGCTGCGCATCAGCGGTGAACCGTCCCGTCCTCTGGTGCTGGCCTTTTCCAGCGCCGATGACTTTTCCGCAGCGGTTCATCCCCGCCTGCTCATCGAACTGGCCGATAACGCACGCGCAACCATTGTCGAGATTCATTCAGGCAGCGGAGAGGGCATGACCAACAGCGTCGCCAACATGAAGCTGGGGCAGGGCGCCGGTCTGAGCCATGTCTTTCGCTGCTCGGATCACCAGGCCATTCGCGTTGGCCGCACCCGCGTGGACGTCGGGCGAGACGCCGAATACAAAGCTTATATTCTCGATTCGGGCGCGCGCCTTGGCCGCCAGGACCTGCAGGTGTTTTTGAACGCCGCCGGTGCACAGACCGAGCTTGACGGCACCGTACTGCTCGATACCAGGCAGCATGTTGACTACCACACCGCCGTGGATCACTGCACGGGTCACACGGAAAGCCGCGAGATGTTCCGCTACCTGGCCGATGGTGCCGGTGTGGGCGTGTTCAACGGTCGCATTCATATTCATGAAGACGCCGACGACAGCCATTCGGACATGAGCATTGCCAGCCTGCTGCTGGGCCCCATGGCGCGCATCAACGCCAAACCGGAACTTGAAATCTATTCCGAAGAGGTCACCGCCGGCCACGGTGCCACCATCGGTCAGCTGGACGACGATGCGCTGTTTTATCTGCGCTCGCGCGGAATGACCGACGAGGACGCCAATGCCTTGCTCAAATATGGCTTTGCCTCCGCGCCGCTGGAAAACATGGCCGATGAGGCCGTGCGCAACTGGCTGCTCGAGGAGCTGCGCCAGACGCTGTAACACGTTTTTCGCATACCGCAACAACACAGGTGCTGCAAACCATGGAACTGGCCGAGAAAAAGACCGGATTGCTGTTTGACGCTGCTGCATTGCGTGAACAGTTTCCCGTGCTCTCACGCATGGTGCACGGCAAGCCGCTGGTGTACTTTGACAACGCTGCAACCGCCCAGCGGCCGCTGAGAGTGATCGAGGCCATGGATGCCTACTATCGGCACTACAACGCCAACGTTCATCGCGGCGTTCACCAGCTGTCGGTTGAGGCATCGGAAGCATTTGAAAACGCGCGTGAGGCGGTCAGGGCGCTGCTCAACGCCGCTTCCACGCGAGAAATAGTCTACACGCGCGGCACCACCGAGGCCATCAACCTGGTGGCCCAGTCCTATCTGCGCCCCCGTCTTGAGCCCGGCGACGAGATTCTGATCACGCACATGGAGCATCACGCCAATATTGTTCCCTGGCAGCTGCTGTGCCGCCAGACCGGTGCAGTGCTCAAGGTTGCGCCCATCAACCGGCGCGGCGAGCTGTTGGTCGATGAACTGGAAGCCATGATCAGCGAGCGCACCAGGCTCATCGGGCTGGTGCACGTGTCCAATGCGCTGGGTACCGTCAATCCGGTTGAACAGGTTTGCAGGCTGGCCAAAAGTCATGATGTGCCGGTGCTGGTCGACGGCGCCCAGGCCACGCCGCATATGGCGGTGGATGTCCAGGCGCTGGGCTGCGATTTTTACTGCATTTCGGCCCACAAGATGTACGGGCCCACCGGTATTGGCGCCCTGTGGGCCAAAGAGGCCATTCTCGAAGACATGCCGCCCTGGCAGGGTGGCGGCGAGATGATCAACCGGGTCAGTTTTGACCAGACCACATTCAACGACCTGCCGCACAAGTTCGAGGCCGGCACGCCCAATATTTCAGGCGCCATAGGCTTTGGCGAGGCGGCCCGATTCATCACCGGGGCCGATCTTGAAGCCATGGCCCGGCACGAACAGGCACTGCTGGATTACGCCACCGAAAAAATGCAGGCCATCGACGGGCTGACCATCATTGGAACCGCCCGCCACAAGGGTCCGGTCATTTCCTTTACCTTCGATAATGCCCACCCCAATGATGTTGGCACCATTGTCGATCACTATGGCGTGGCCATTCGTACCGGCCATCATTGCGCCATGCCGGTCATGCAATTTTTCAACGTGCCGGCCACGGCGCGTGCTTCGTTTGCGCCCTACAACCTCAAAAGCGAGGTGGACGTGTTTGTCGATGCGCTGGAGAGCGCCCGCAGCATGCTGGCCTGACCTGCCGCAGCGCCAGGCGGAAGATGGTGTAAAATTCCGGCCCATGGCGCTGCAAGACCTTTATCAGCAGATCATTCTTGAGCACAACCGGCAGCCGCGCCATTTCGGCCGCCTGGCCGGGGCCACGCACAGCGCGCGTGGCCAGGACGCGCTGTGCGGTGACGATGTTCTGGTAGAGCTCAGGGTCTGTGGGGGCATCGTGGAAGCGGCGGGTTTTTCCGGGGAGGCCTGCGCCATTACCACGGCCAGCGCGTCCATGCTGAGCGACTGGCTGGGCGGGCGCAGCATCGAAGACTTCACCAGCGCATTCGCCACATTCAGGCAGCTGTTGTCCGATGCCAGCGTCGGCGACAGCGAGGATCTGGGAGAAATCAACGCCCTGCGGGCCGTCAGCGATTATCCGGCACGGGTGCGCAACGCGCTGCTGCCCTGGCGCGCCGTGCACAAGGCTTTGACCCGGTGCGCGACAAGCCCCGCCGTTCAGGGCGGGGAAGGATAGCGCGGACGGCGCAGCCGTCCTTGTCTTTGGGTTTCAGTGTGGGGTTTGCTGCTGCTCGATGTACTGGCGCACGATGGAAATCGGCGCGCCGCCGCAGCTTGAAGCGAAATAGGACGGCGACCACAGCACGCCTTTCCAGTAGCGCTTCTGGATGTCGGGCCGTTCCTTGCGCAGCAGGCGACTGGAGACGCCTTTGAGGCTGTTCACGAGATTGGAGACAGCCACCTTGGGCGGGTATTCCACAAGCAGGTGAACGTGATCGTCCTCGCCGTCCATCTCGATCAGTTGCGCCTCGAAGTCGGCGCAGACCTTGGCGAAGATCGTGCGCAGCCGGTTGATGGCGTCGCCATCGAATACCCTGCGGCGATATTTCGCTACAAAGACCAAATGGACATGCATCTTAAAAACGCAGTGTCGTCCATGCCTAATATCGTTGTCGTCGCTCATAGGCCAAATTATAATATCCGCATGCAACGCCTCCAAGCCTTCAAATACGAACTGCGACCAGACGGCCAGCAAGAGCGGCAAATGCGCCGCTTCGCCGGCTCGTGCCGGTTCGTCTACAACAAGGGGCTGGCGTTGCAGAAAGAGCGCTACGAGCGCGGAGAGAAGAAGCTGGGCTACGCCGGGCTGTGCAAGATGCTCACCGAGTGGCGCAACAGCGCGGAAACGGCTTGGCTGGCCGATGCGCCGGTCCATCCCTTGCAACAGGCGCTCAAGGATTTGGAGCGGGCCTACAGCAACTTCTTCGCCAAGCGGGCCGACTTTCCACGTTTCAAGAAGAAAGGCCAGCGCGACAGCTTCCGCTACCCCGACCCGAAGCAGATCAAGCTCGATCAGGGCAACAGTCGTATCTTCCTGCCCAAGCTGGGATGGCTGCGCTACCGCAATAGTCGCGAGGTGCTGGGCACAGTCAGAAATGTCACCGTGAGCC
>DATGTG010000195.1:0-5270 GCA_035301965.1 Wenzhouxiangella sp.
CTGCAGCGCCGCGCGACAGCGTCTCCAGCCCCAGCGCACCGGTGCCGGCAAACAGATCCAGACAGCGCGCGCCGGCGATATCCCACTGCAGCCAGTTGAACAGCGTCTCACGCACCCGGTCCCCGCTGGGACGCAGTCCAGGCAGATCAGGCACCTTGAGCCGCCGGCCGCGCCAGCAACCGCTGATGATCCGGATTTTTCCAGTCACGAATTTTTTCCAGTCATGATGGTGATAGCATACCGCTTGCGCGAGCCAACCTTATCTGTTTGATCCAATCACCCGTTCAGGCCATGTTTTCCATATTCAGACGCAAAAAATCAGGCAAAGGCGTAGAAGCCACCCAACTTCGTCCGGCAGAAAAATCAGGTGCCGACCCGCTGGAGCAGCGCCTGGAAAGAACCCGGTCCAGCCTCGGCGGCCTGTTTGGACTGATTGGCTCGGCCAAGCGCATTGACGACAGCCTGATTGAGGAAATCGAAACCACGCTGCTGGTTTCCGACATGGGCGTGGCGGCCACCACGCGCATCATCGACCGCCTGCGCGAGGGTATGGAACAGAAAATCATCACGCAACCTTCCGAAGTGCTGCCGGCGGTTCAGGCCGAGCTCTACGACCTGATCGAGCCCTGCGAAGAGTTTCTTGCCATCGACCCCGACAAAAAGCCTTTCGTCATCCTCATGGTGGGCGTCAACGGCGTGGGTAAAACGACCACCATTGGCAAGCTTGCGCGGCGCTATCTGGACGAGGGCAAGCGCGTCATGCTTGCCGCCGGCGACACGTTCAGGGCGGCGGCTGTTGAACAGCTGCAGGTATGGGGCGAGCGCAACGATGTACCCGTGGTGGCCCAAGGCACGGGTGCCGATACAGCGGCCGTCATCTATGATGCCCTGCACTCGGCCAGGGCGCGCAATATCGACGTTCTGATTGCCGACACCGCCGGCCGGCTTCATACCCAGTCCAATCTCATGGCCGAGCTGGAAAAGATTGTGCGCGTCATGAAAAAGATCGACCCCGAAGCCCCGCATGAAACCATGCTGGTGGTCGATGCCGGCACCGGCCAGAACGCCCTGTCACAGGCGCAGCAGTTCAACCAGGCCATCAACCTGACCGGCATCACCGTGACCAAGCTCGATGGCACCGCCCGGGGCGGAGTTCTGTTTGCCATCGCCCAGGAAATGAAAATACCCATCCGCTTCATTGGTGTAGGCGAATCGGCTGCCGATCTTCGGCCCTTTGATGCCGGCACCTTCGTCCACGCCATTCTGCCCCTGGAAGCGTGACGCATTGAGCGTGGCTGCGTGTTTTTAAAAAGCCCCCTTGCCTGAAACAGCGCCATTCAGTCACCGCCTGCTGCGCTGGTGGAAAGTCCATGGCCGCCACGACCTGCCCTGGCAGCGTGAGCGTACGCCCTACCGCGTCTGGGTGGCCGAAATCATGCTGCAGCAGACGCAGGTAGGTACCGTCATCCCCTACTTCCTGCGCTTCATGAAGCAGTTTCCCGACCTGCAAGCGCTGGCCCGCGCCGACCTGGATGCAATCATGAGCGCCTGGTCCGGACTTGGTTACTATGCGCGCGCCAGAAATCTCCACAAGGCCGCCCGCATCTGCGCCGCCCGGCATGACGGCCAGCTGCCGCAAAGCCCGGACGCCCTGGTGGCCCTGCCCGGCATCGGCCGCTCAACCGCCAACGCCATTGCCGCCCAGGCCTTCGATACGCCTGTTGCCATCCTGGACGGAAACGTCAAGCGTGTATTGGCGCGTCATGCAGGCATTTCAGGCTGGCCGGGACGCAGCGCGATCGAACGCAAACTCTGGGCCGAGGCAAAGCGGCGCATGCCCTCCACCGACGCCGCCAGTTACACCCAGGCCATCATGGATCTGGGCGCCGGCATCTGCACGCGGCACCAGCCGCAGTGCCGCAGCTGCCCCGTCGCCGCCGACTGCTTTGCCCTGCACAACAACCAGACCCGCGTCCTGCCTGCGCCACGGCCCAAAAGAAAGCGCCCGCTGCGCGCCTTGACCCTGTTTCTGGCCAGCAACAAAAACGGCGAAGTCCTCATGCAAAAGCGGCCATCAACGGGCATCTGGGGCGGGCTGTGGTCGCTTCCCGAAGCCGGCGACCTCAATCCGGAACTTGTGGCCGGGTCATCCACAACCGACCTGACCATGCATCATGAGCTGACTCACCTGACGCTTGAGATCACTGTCAAAAAGATCAGCGTTGTGCCGGGCCACTTGATGACGGAATCACCTTCGCAGCGCTGGATGAAACCGGCACAGGCGCTGGAGCTGGGCTTGCCGCAACCAATACGGGCTCTGCTTGAAGGCCAGTGACGGCCGGCCAGCGGCTATCATGGCCGGCACACAAACATTTTTGAAAAACCATGAGCAACCGCAGCGTTTACTGCCAGTATTTAAAGCGTGAAGCCCCGGGGCTTGCACGACCCCCGCTGCCCGGCCCGCTGGGACAGGAAATCTACGACAGCATTTCGGACCAGGCATGGAGAAAATGGCTGGCCCACCAAACCATGCTCATCAACGAAAACCGCCTCAGCCCAATTGATCCCGAGCACAGGAAATATCTGGAACAGCAGGCCCGGGCCTTTCTGTTTGAAGGCAAGGCCGATGAAGTCGCCGGCTATACGCCTCCGGAAGGCTGAGGTGCCTGCCCCTTGCTGTGCACTTCAACCTGGCCCTGGCGACGGTTACGCTCTTCGGCATCATCATCCAGCTCGTCCTGAACCGCCTCGTAATCAAGCGAACGAATGGCGCGAATCCGACAGCGCCGCCCGTCAGCAACCAGCTCATCACCTTCACTGAGAACATTGGTGCTGCGCGTCACCAGACGAATAGCAATGGCGCGGTCCAGGCTCAGATCGCAGGCCCCGGTCAGCTCAAGCAAATAATGCTGCGATGGCCCGGTTTGCAAAGCCACCGAGCTCAGGCCCACCGGCCACCAGTTGCGAATCCGCGTGTAGCGTACCCAGTTTTGCGTGGCCCCGGCATGGCGCTGGTATACCGCCTGCTGATTCAGGGCTTCATCCCCGGCACTCTGGCGACGCTCACCTGTCGCGCAACCCACCAGCATGACAGCCAGCAGGGTCATTAGAACCAGTCTCATAGCGAACTCCTTTTCAGCACAGTCAATGACTTGGACAGCACAAACACTGGTTTTGCAGGCTCAATTTACCATTGAGGTTGACTTGTGTGTCAAAAAAAGGTCTAATATCGCGCTTGCCGGATGTGGTTTTCGGCGCCCTTCGAATTCAGCGGCCAGGTAGCTCAGTCGGTAGAGCAGAGGATTGAAAATCCTCGTGTCGGCGGTTCGATTCCGTCCCTGGCCACCACTTTCCTGTTTCACCTCAAATCAACTTCGACCAGCGCTTTCCAGCGAACCGCCTGCCGGCTGACGCCGGGCGATTAGATGGCTCAAGCTGCGCTTGAGCGAGCTACGCTGACGCTCCGGTTCCGCCCTGGCCACCATTTCAACGTTTCATCCCAAATCAACTTCGACCAGCGCTTTCCAGCGAACCGCCTGCCGGCTGACGCCGGGCGGTTAGATGGCTCAAGCTGCGCTTGAGCGAGCTGCGCTGACGCTCCAATTCCGCTCCTGCCCGCCACCTTGCCCTCCATTTGTTCTGTACATCACCGGGCCCGTGTTGGCGAGGCATCAAGCCTGTGACCTGACTGAGGTCGCAAGATGCCTTGCACACGAATTAATCAGGCCGCCCTGGCGTCTTTTTTGCTGCGGTGCAACGGCATCAGCGCATTCGACCACTTCAGCATTTCGTCAAGCATCTGTCCGGCTGAATGCTCGATCAGCTCGTTGGAGTGAAACTCGCCCTGCTCGTCAAACAGCTGCGTCACCATGGGCATGGCAACGCTTTCAACCATGGGCATCATCTTGAGTGTCGTCACCAGCTGCTTGGCCGACTGAACCGCGCGCAAACCACCGGATACACCGCCATAGCTGACAAAGCCGGCCGGCTTGTAATTCCATTCGCGATAAACATAGTTGAGCGCATTGACCAGCGCGGGCGGCGGGTTGAAGTTGTATTCAGGCGTCACGAATACAAACGCATCGGCGGATTTGACGCTGGCTGCCCAGGCCTTGGTGTGATCATGCTCGTACTGCTGCATAACGGGATGGTTGGGCTCGTTGTACATCGGCAAATCGAAGTCTGCCAGATCCACCAGACGGACCTTGAAATGATCATGCTGACGGGCATAACCGGCAAACCATTCGGCCACCTTGGGGCCAATGCGTCCGGGGCGCGTGCTGGCAATGACAACGTGAAGTTCGGGTTTCATGCAAATGCTCCTTGAAAACGGTTGAAATGGTTGTTGGCCGCCCTGTTCAGGCGGACCGCTGCAGCTGGCCCAAGCGCCCGCTGTTGAAGTCTTCAAATGCCTGATCTATCTCTTCTTTGCTGTTCATCACAAAGGGGCCGTGGCCGACAATGGGCTCGTCAATGGGTTCGCCGCCAAGCACCAGCAGGCGAGCATCGCTGCTGGCCTCAATGTGAACACTTGTGCCCTGCCGGTTAAACAGCACCATTTGCGCCTCGCGTGCAATGGCGTTGCCATTGACCTCTACGGTGCCGCGCAAAATCACCACGGCCGTGGTGTGTCCTTGGGGCACCTCAAAATCGGCGGCATGGTTCTGGTTGAGCTGGACATCCCACACATTGACCGGCGTGAAAGTGCGGGCAGCACCTTCGAGCCCTCTGCAATGCCCGGCAATAACGCGCACACGACCAGCGCCACCAGGCAACTCCATCTGCGGAATGTCCGCCTTCAGCAGGGTTTGATAAGCCGGGTCCGACATCTTGTCAGCGGCCGGCAGGTTGACCCACAGCTGCACCATTTCCAGCGTGCCGCCGGTGCGAGTGAATTCATGCGAGTGAAACTCCTCGTGCAAAATGCCCGATGCGGCCGTCATCCACTGCACATCGCCAGGGCCTATTCTGCCGCCGGCACCCGTGGAATCCCTGTGTTCGATCTCACCGTCATAAACAATGGTGACCGTTTCAAAACCCCGATGGGGATGCTGCCCCACGCCGCGCGGACGAGTAGCCGACCTGAATTTTATTGGCCCGGCGTGATCAAGCAGCAGAAATGGGCTGATATGGGCACCGTGACTGCGCCAGGAAAACATCGACCGGACCGGAAATCCGTCGCCAACCCAGTGCGGCGCGGGCGCGCTGTAAATTCCAGTGATCTTTTTCATCATCAGGCTCCTGTCGCTTTTTGCGCACGAGTCGGGGCC
>DATGTG010000196.1:0-5028 GCA_035301965.1 Wenzhouxiangella sp.
TCGCCGCTGCGCTCGGGCGCGGGAATGGCGCCAAAGTGTTTTTCAACCAGCCTGAGCGCTTCGTCGGACTCGAGGTTGCCCGACAGAATCAGCACGGCGTTGTCGGGCTGGTAATAGCGCCGGTAAAAACTGTGCAACCGCTCCAGGGGAACGTTTTCAATATCGGCACGGGCGCCAATGGTGGAACGGCCATAGCCGTGCCACAGATGGGCGGTAGACATGACGCGCTGCATCAGCACGCCGATGGGGTTGGTTTCGCCGATCTCAAACTCGTTGCGCACCACGGTCATTTCCGATTCCAGGTCCTCGCCCCTGATCAGTGAATTGACCATGCGGTCGGCTTCCATGCGCAGCGCCCATTCAAGGTTGTCGCCATCGGCCGGCAGGGTCTGAAAGTAGTTGGTGCGTTCATACCAGGTGGTGCCGTTGGCGCGGCCGCCGCGCTCGGCAATTTCGGCCGTGATGTCCGGGTGGTTGGCGGTTCCCTGGAACAGCATGTGCTCCAGCAGATGGGCCATGCCGGTTTCGCCGTAGCTTTCGTGCTTGGAGCCCACAAAATAGGTGATGTTGACGGTGGTTGTCGAGCGGCTGCCGTCGGGCATGAGCAGCACCTTGAGACCGTTGTCGAGGCGATATTCGGAAATGCCCTCGACATCGGTGATGTGCTCGATGTTATCGCTGGCCTGCACCGGCACCAGGGCGGGCAGGGCAACAAGCAGCGCAAACAAAAAGAGGCGGCTGTTTTCAATCAGCTGCGGCATGACGGGTCTCCGGAAAAATTCGCGATTGTCAGATCAATGGTTACTGAGAACAACAAACGGCCAATAATGCCACAAGCACAGGCCTGATACCCCTGCCACAAGTCAGGGGTATGCATTTTTGCGCAAGCCGGGCAGTTTTTCACCTTCGGGCACAAACTTCAGCGCCAGGCCGTTGTTGCACCAGCGGTGGCCGGTGGGCTGCGGCCCGTCGCTGAATACATGGCCCTGGTGGCCGCCGCAGCGCGCGCAGTGATACTCAAGGCGCGTCATGCCGTGGCGGGTGTCGCGGCGGGTTTCAATGACGCTGTTGCCCAGGGGACGAAAGAAGCTGGGCCAGCCGCTGCCCGAGTCGAACTTGTGGCGGCTTGAGAACAGCGGCTGATGGCAGCCGGCACATAAAAAGGTGCCGGAACGGTGTTCATCGTTGAGCCGGCTTGAGCCGGGGCGCTCCGTGGCCTGCTGGCGTAAAACGGCAAACTGGTCCGGGGAAAGAAGTTCTTGCCATCGCTCGGATGAAAGTATCAGTTTGTCGTTCGGCTCACTGGTCATCTTGAGGTCGTATTAAGGTCACAGGCCGTGAATACATCACGACACGGACTCGCCGGTTTCTGCCAGGTTGCCTCTTTCTTCCAGCCAGCTGCGCCGGTCGGCGGCCCGCTTTCTGCCCAGCAGCATGCTCATCATTTCATCGGTGGCTTTTTGATCGTCCACGGTCAGCTGCAGCAGGCGCCGGGTATCGGGGTCTATGGTGGTCTCGCGCAGCTGCAGCGGGCTCATTTCGCCCAGCCCCTTGAAGCGGGTTTCGCTGATGCGGCCCTTGAGGCCGTCGGCCCTGATGCGGGTCAGAATGCTGTGGCGTTCCTCGCCATCCAGGGCATAGAAGATTCTTTTGCCGACATCAATGCGGTACAGCGGCGGCATGGCCACAAATATTCTGCCGGCCTGGATCAGCGGGCGAAAATGCTTTAGAAAGAGCGCGGCCAGCAGCGTGGCAATATGCAGCCCGTCGGAGTCGGCATCGGCCAGAATAATGATCTTTCCGTAGCGCAGCCGGCTCAGGTCATCGGAGCCCGGGTCAACGCCTATGGCCACTGCCAGGTCGTGGATTTCCTGAGACTTGAGAATCTGGCCCGACTCGCTCTCCCAGGTGTTCAGGATTTTTCCGCGCAGCGGCATGATGGCCTGGAACTCCCGGTTGCGCGCCTGCTTGGCGCTGCCGCCGGCCGAATCGCCTTCAACCAGAAAAATCTCGGTCTCTTCCAGGTCGGTGGAGGCGCAGTCGGCCAGCTTGCCGGGCAGTGCGGGGCCTTTGGTGACACGGCGGCGCGCCACCTTGCGGCGCGCTTTCTGGCGCTTGACGGCGTTGTCCATGGCCAGTTTGGCAATGATTTCACCGTCGGCCACGTGGCTGTTGAGCCACAGGGTAAAAGCATCCTTGATGGTGGTTGACACAAGCCTGGCCGCCGGGCGCGAGCTGAGCCGCTCCTTGGTCTGGCCCGAAAACTGCGGATCTTCGAGCTTGACCGACAGCAAAAAGCACAGCCGCTCCCAGACATCGTCCGGCGCCAGCTTGAGCCCGCGCGGCAGCAGGCTGTGGATGTCGCAAAATTCGCGCAGCGCTTCGATCAGTCCGCTGCGCATGCCGTTGAGGTGGGTGCCGCCGGCCGGAGTTGGAATGAGATTGACCCAGGACTCCTGCACCAGTTCGCCTTCCGGCAGCCAGGCAAGCGCCCACTGGACCTCCTCGCCCGCGCCGGAATGTTCGCCGCTGAACAGCGTTTGCGGCACAAATTCAGCTTCGCCCAGGCTGTCGAGAAGGTAGTGGTTGATGCCCTGCTCAAACTGCCATTCCTGCACGCCGCCGTCGGCGCGGTCATCAAGCGTTACCTTCAGCCCCGGGCAGAGTATGGCCTTGGCCTTGAGCAGATGCGCCAGGCGCTTGCGCGACACCCTGGGCGAGTCGAAGTAGCTCGCGTCGGGCCAGAAGCGGATGATGGTGCCGGTGTTGCGCTTGCCCACGCGGCCGGTCACTTCGAGCGCGCGTTCGGTGTGGCCGCTGGAAAACGTGATTTCGTGTTCCTGTCCGTCGCGCCGTATGGTGCAGACCAGTCGTTTTGAAAGCGCGTTGACAACGGCAACGCCGACGCCGTGGAGTCCGCCGGAAAAGGTGTAGTTTTTGTTCGAGAACTTGCCGCCGACATGCAGGCGGGTCAGGATGAGCTCGACGCCGGGCAGCTTGTGCTCGGGGTGCAGATCAACCGGCATGCCGCGCCCGTCGTCCGACACCTCAACCGAGCCGTCTTCGTGCAAAGTGACGCCGAGCGTTTTTGCATGACCGGCCAGCGCCTCGTCAACCGCGTTGTCGATGACTTCCACAACCAGGTGATTGGGCCGGGTGGTGTCGGTGTACATGCCCGGCCGGCGCTTGACCGGCTCCAGGCCCTGGAGAACTTCGATGTCGGACGCCTGGTAGGCGTTGCTCATGGACAGGGGCTCCGCTGATGAATGGGCTCGAGCCATCCATTATAGGGTGACAGCCGCTAGTTCAGACAGGGCCGCTTTCAATAATGCTGTGGTGGTGGTGAGGCCGCTTCAGCTGGCGTAGTCCAGGTAGGATTGCAGGCCCCGGGAAATCATCTCTTGCTGCAAGTCCAGTGCTTCCTGCAGCGCCCGGTTGCCTTCATCCCAGGCGTTTTGACGGGCTTCGTCTCCGAATTGAACGGTTTCGTCGTCAACCTGCCAGTCACCGCTGTTCTCTTCAAGAAGAGCAACCAGTTGTTCAACCAGGTTCATGATGTGCCGATAACCGCCCGGCGTGTTGTCTTCAGGCTGGGCTTCGGGATCACCCAGAAAGGGTTTGATCAGCAGATCCAGCTGGCTTTTTTCAAGGTGACCCTTGTCCCTGATGCTTCGGTAATCGGATTCCAGCTGCCGATTGAAAGCCGTCACCATCTCCTCAAATTGCCTGAGGCTTTGGCGCAGCTGGTCTATGGATGCATTCAGACCGGCAAGGTCCACGTCCCGCGCCAGCATGACAGGATGCAAGTCACGCATGACCGCACTCAGGTGGACATGGCCATGAGAGTTTTCGATGATGTCGTGCATGCGGGCAAATGCGGCTTCATGCAGGTCGGCCACGGCACCCAGATCACCGGTAAAGCCGGTCAGGGGCTTGACGAGCTCATTGGCAAGGGCAGTGCCCGGAAAATGCTCCTGATAAACTTCCGCCATCAATGCATAGCGTACTGCGACCTCATCAAAAAGCCTGGCGGCCTCCTCATCAAGGCTGGCCATGTTCTGGCTGCAAGTCGTGGCGGAATCGGGCGGCAGCTCGAACTCTATGGTTTGAATGGCCGTTTGGGGAACGGTTTCGCCGTCCTTGCAGGCCGGCGTGAAGCGCCACTTTTCAATGGTCTGCACCACGCTGGCATCAAACAGGCCGGCAGGATCGCTGTCCGTGATTTGAATGTTGCCGGTCGTTCCGTCGGTACCAACGGTGAATTCCACTGTCACAGCGCCGGTCAGGCAGTAGGCCATGGCCGAGTGCGGATACCATGGCTCGGACAGCGAAAGCGCCTCGACATTCTGATCAGACTGCGCACAGCCGGCTGCCGCGCCGGTGTCGGCAACAACCGGTGCAATGGCCATAAGCAGGGCGGCAGAAATCAGCATGCAGCACGCTGATTTCATGAATGCAGGGAGGCCGGAAGACTTTGTTTCATTGTAAAGCTTTGTTTTCACAAGGGATCCCGTAGCTTGTTCTGACCCTTGCCCACCCTATCACGAGTGGCTGGCGGCTCACAAATGCCGGCACGGCGATGGTTGGTTGGCCCATTGGCTGGCCCGGTGGGTTAAATTGTTGACAGCAACCGCAACAATAAAAGGAATGAGCAATGGCTGATGTCAAGCCGCTTGATGTTGATCAGGTTTATCACCGCTGCCCCGAGCAGGATTTGCCGTTTGAAACCACGGCAGAGCTGGAGCCGCTGAGTGAGCCCGTGGGCCAGGCGCGTCTGCTCAATGCGCTGCGCTTTGCAACCGGCATTGAAAATCACGGTTTCAACCTGTTTGTTCTGGGGCCGCGCGGCATTGACAGCCGCGCCTTTGTCAGGCGCTATCTGACGGAGCATGCCGCCCGGCGTGATGTGCCGTCCGACTGGTGCTATGTGTACAACTTCGATGATGCCAACAACCCCCGCGCACTGGAGCTCGGGGACGGCGATGGACGTCGCTTGCGTGATGACATGGAGGGTTTCATCGAGGAACT
>DATGTG010000197.1:0-4110 GCA_035301965.1 Wenzhouxiangella sp.
GCACCCACGGGGTCTCTCGCTGGGTGAGTGCATAGACAGTTTCGGTAACCACCTGGGGGGTCAGACCGGTGACACAAACCAGGACGCGTCTAGATTTGTCAGGCATTTTTGTTCAACTGCCAGAATATTGCCAAAGCCCAAGTCTACTGTATTGTTTTTTGCCGCCTCGCGGCCGGCAAGCTTGCAGGGATGGTTTTTTCATCCGGCGACCCAAGATTGATGCCTGACTGATGTTTCCTGACTGATATATCTGGAGCAATGCGATGACGGCCCTGTCGATTCTTGATCTGGCGCCAATCAACGAAGGCGGTTCGGTGGCCGAATCGCTGGCCAATACGGTGGATCTGGCGCGTCTGGCCGATGATTTGGGCTACAGGCGCTACTGGATGGCCGAGCATCACGGCATGGTGGGCATTGCCAGCGCGGCCACGGCGGTGCTGATCGGGCATGTGGCCGGGGTCACGCGGCGCATTCGCGTGGGCGCCGGCGGCATTATGCTGCCCAATCATTCCCCGCTGATGGTGGCCGAGCAGTTCGGCACGCTGGATGCGCTGTACCCCGGCCGCATTGATCTGGGCCTGGGGCGGGCGCCGGGCACCGACCCGGCCACGTCGCGGGCGCTGCGGCGCGATCTGCAGACCGACCCGCACGCTTTTCCGCAGGACGTGGCCGAGCTGGTCAGCTATTTTGAAGGCACAGCGCCGGTGACGGCGGTGCCGGGGGCGGGCCAGGACAAGATTCAAATCTGGATTCTGGGCTCCAGCCTGTTCGGTGCCCGGCTGGCGGCTCAGCTGGGGCGGCCGTATTCATTTGCCTCGCATTTTGCGCCGGCCCGGCTGCACGAGGCGCTGGCGGTTTATCGCTCGGAATTCCGCCCTTCAAAATATCTGGACCAGCCCTATGTGATGCTGGGCTACAACGTGTTTGCCGCCGACAGTGACGACGAGGCGGTTTATCTGTCCTCGTCGTGGCAGCAATCCTTCGTGCGGCTGCGCTCGGGCAATCCGGGTCGGCTGCCGCCGCCGCAGGCGGGCTATTACGAGTCGCTGCCCGAACCGGCACAGGGTCTTCTCGATCATGTTCTGGCGTGCACGGCGATGGGCTCGCCCGATACGGTGGCGCGCCAAATGCGCGAGTTTGTCGAGACCACCGGCGCCGACGAGCTGATCATCAACAGCAGCATGTTCGACCACGCGGCGCGCCGGCGCAGCGTGGACATTGCCGCACAGGTCATGATCGATGACACCAACTGAATTTCCCGTGGCTGCAGGGGCCATTCAGTGCGATGATGACCGGCAAGCAGATACGCATCTCCAAGAGGCAAATCCATGGACTGGTTGAGCTGGAGTCTTCTTTACTGGCCGGGCTGGCTGCTGGCGGTGCTGCTGGTCATCACCGGGCTGGCCGGTGCCGTGCTGCCCGTCATTCCGGGCATTCCGCTGGTGCTGGGCGGTTTGCTGATGATGGCCGCCCTGGATGGTTTTGTGCACGTCAGCTGGGCCACCATGCTGTGGCTGACGTTTTTGACCATCCTGTCGGTGGTCGTCGACTTTCTGGCCACCGCCGAGGGCGCGCGCCGCTTTGGTGCCGGCCGACTGGCCATACTCGGGGCCACGCTCGGGCTTCTGGTGGGCATCTTCTTTGGCCTGCCGGGCATCCTGTTCGGCCCCTTTGTCGGCGCCGTTGCGGGGCACCTGGCCGCGCGCGCCAACATCGACGACTCCATCCGCGCCGGCGTGGGTGCCAGCATCGGCATTCTGGTCGGCACCCTGGCCAAGCTCGCCATCGGCCTGTTGATGATCGTGTGGTTTGTGCTGGCCTGGATTCTGTAGCGGGCGCAGCCGCAGCCTGACTTTTCCCAGGCTGTATGATTGATTGTGCAATCCCTTCCACCTGGGGACACATGCCGAGATTAAGCGTTGAATTTATGAGCCGCCGGGGCGAAATGCTGGCCGGGCTGCTGGATTTGCCCGACGACAGGCCGCGCGGCCTGGTGCTGTATGCCCACTGTTTCACCTGTTCCAAGGACAGCAGGGCGACATCGCATATTGCCCGCGCGCTGGTTGATGAAGGCTTTGGGGTGCTGCGCTTTGACTTTACCGGCCTGGGCGACAGCGGCGGCGATTTTGCCGACTCCGGCTTTTCTTCCAATGTTGATGACCTGCTGGTTGCAGCCGACTGGCTGAGGAAAAATCACGGCCCGCCCGAATTGCTGGTAGGCCATTCGCTGGGCGGGGCTGCCGTGCTGGCAGCCGCCGGCCATATTGAAGAATCACTGGCCGTGGCCACCATCAGCGCGCCGTTCGATCCGGGTCACGTTATCACTCAGTTTGAACAGCATGTTGACGACATCATGGCCGATGGAAAAGCCACGGTAAAACTGGCCGGGCGACCGTTTGTCATCAAGCGTTCGTTTGTTGAAGATCTGCAAGAGCAAAAAAAGCATCAGCCGGAACGCATCCGCAACCTGCGCCGCCCGCTGATGGTGCTGCACGCGCCCGGCGACACGCTGGTGAGCGTCGACGAGGCGGCAAAGATATTCACCACTGCCATGCACCCCAAGTCTTTCGTGTCGCTGGACACCGCCAACCATCTTTTGACCAGCGAGGCGGACGCGCGCTTTGCCGCCCACATGATTGCCGCCTGGGCAGTGCGCTATCTGAACCCGGCCGAAGACTGAAGCCTGCTGTCCGCAGGCCGGTTTCGCTTCACGGTTTTTTGGCCAGCATGGTGGCAAACTGAAACTGCAGCCGGTTGCCGTCGGCATCGGTGCGGTGCAGCGAACCGACGTTTTCGTTGTACTTCAAAAACGTCCAGCCCTTGTAATAGTCCTTCAGCTCGCCTTCGCCAAACTTGAACGAAAAACGATCGCAGGGATAGGCCTCGGTGTCCATGGCGCACACGATCAGGTTGTGGCCGCCTGAATTGGTCGATGCCTGCATGTTGGCAATCACGTCGGGAATGCGCCCGGCCTGAAGAAACATGAGCACCACTGTGGAGACGATGAAATCGTAACTGTCATCTAGGGCGGCCTGATTGATGTCATACAGCGCAGTTTTCACATTGTCGATGCCTTCGGCAGCGATGATCTGGTCCAGTGTCTGAACCGCGCTGGGGTTGGCGTCGACGGCGGTGACGTCAAAACCCAGGCTGCCCAGATAAAGCGCATTGCGCCCGCGCCCGCAACCCAGATCAAGCGTCTTGCACGGAGCAATGCTTTTGCTGGCTTCCAGCACCTCGCTGTGGGTGGCCGTCAGCCCGTAGCGCTGGGTGAAATAGTCGGCATCACGTGCAGTGTTGGACATGTTGTGCAGCATCCTTGTAGTGAAACAGGCCCGTATTGTCGCCCAAAAACATGAGCGGCTGGCGCATGTTTGCAGCGCAAGCTTGCCGGAAAGCAGGCACGAATTTTATTTGCCAATCTTCAATTGCTTGTCACAAACGATCTGCGCCCTGGATTGTTCTGTGCTCGCTTTCAGGGCATACTCCTCAGGCAAGGGCCGTATATTGATGATTTTCATGATCAATCCGCCCATCATTCACAGCGCAAAGTGCTCTGCTTCGAGCGCAAAAAGGGATCAGTCCATTATGAGCAGAAGAAGAAGGGGTATTCCTGGTGTGTCATTTTCGTGGAAACGCGCTACCGGGCTTTCAGCCTTCAAAGCCAAAATATCACGCAAAACCGGCATTCCACTTTCCCGCTACGGCCGGCAGCGCAAAATGGGCCAGGCCATGGGCTGTTGCATCCCCTTTGCTTTTCTTCTGACTGCCAGTGCAACAGTGTCTTTGGGCTCGGTAAAGCTTCTGTCTTTGTTAACGCTTTAGCTTGCCCTGCTGCTCCGGTCTTTACGCCCTGACGGGGATTTGTCCGAGGCCCCATTGAGCATGGGAAGCAGTTTTTATCACGGAATTTAACGGATAAAAATCAAACTGCTGATCTGTCGGCAGCTCCGTCAGCTTGTCTGTAACTGGCAGTTTTCAGCTGCCCATCTTCGTCAACCACATTGGTTTCAGCGCCGGGAACAATGTCGGTGTTGTGGGCGGCGGCGCAGCGCCAGTCGCCGTTATCTCGATGGACGACAAAGGTGAAGATGTTGCGACGCTCGCCGG
>DATGTG010000198.1:0-3357 GCA_035301965.1 Wenzhouxiangella sp.
GCGCCGCCCACCTTATCAGCGATAGCGGGCCAGATAGCGTTTTTCAAAGCGGCGCTTGGCCCAGTGCATCAAACGGTTGGCCGGAATGGAAAACTGCCTTTTCTCGCTGCGATAGACCAGCGTGCCGCGATCCAGCTCGTCGATGATGCACATCAGCTCTGTTTTGAATTCGTGCGACGGGCTTTTCCCGCGCAGCTCGCCTACCAGGTTGGCCGCCGCGGCCCCGGCCTGCAAGTCGGCCATATGAGCCTGCTTGGGCATCCAGCCGGGCCCCGGAAAGCTGCCGCTGTCGCCGGCCACATAGACGCGCTGAGCGCCACCGGCGCGGCAAAACCGGTCGGCCGCCAGCATCCCGCCCGGCGAGCGCTCCAGCCGGGTGTTGTCCAGCCACTCGGGCCCGGTCAGACCGGGCATGAACAAAATCAGATCGGCCTGAAAGTCCCCGCCCTCGGTCATCACCCTGTCAGCCTCAAACCCCGTTGGCTTCGACCCCAGGCGGGTCTCGATGTCTCTTTTGGCCATCCTGGCAAGCAGGCGCTGCACGCTTTTCTCGCCCAGCCGCAGGCCGGGCTTTTCCGACGGATTGAAAAACACCAGCCGGAACCTGTCGCGACGCCCTTCACGGCGCAGCTGCCGGTCGATGCCAAACAGAAACTCGAACATGGGGCCGCCGCGCACGGCTGATTTTTCCTCGGGATTGGCGGCAAAGCCGATCGCAATGCAGCCCTCGTCCATGCTGGCAAGGCGCTCGCGGATTTTTTCAGCCGCCTCCATACCCTGGCAGGGAATGATTACATGCTCCATGCCCGGCAGTTTTTTGATGAAGCGCGCACCGCTGGCAATCAACAATCCGTCATTGGCCACATCGCCTTCGGTGGTGTGCACCACGCGCGCATCATCCGACAGTCCGGTGGCCCATGAGGCGTGATGATCCACCTTCATGCGCCTGAAAAAGGATTCCAGCGACACCACCAGATCCTCGCGGCGGCGCAGCCCCGCCGGTATCCAGATCATGCCGGGCAAATAATGCAGCTCGGCCTGCGGAGAAATCACCGTCAGATCACCGTCAAAGCCTTCGCCGCGCAGCGTTCGCACGGCTGAAAGTGCCCCAAACCCGCTGCCGACAACGGCAATTTTCTTTCTGCTGATATCGTCTGTCATGAAAACTTCGGCTCAGCCGGCATCAGGGCTGGCCGCCTGCTTGCGTCAATGCAGGCATTATATCAGCAAAGTCTAAAGTTAAAGGCCGGCGCGCCACCCATCGTCTCACGTCAGCCGGGCACAGCTCTTTTTTTCGGGTTCAGCGACCGTCGTCGACCACCCGCACCTGCACCACGTCGGGATCATCATGGTGGTCTTGCAAAATGCGCTGCACGCGATCCTGCCACAGCTGGCCAAACCGCTGTTTCTGCTCGGTGCTCGCCTGGCCACCAAGAATGAAGCCCAGCAGCCCTGAAGCCTCGGGGCTTCCATGCACAATGGATGGATCGTAGCCCAGCTCGACGGTGCGACCGCTGTCGTTGCGCTGCATGCGAATGCCGTCAATGGCGCGCTGGTCATAGCTCAAAAGCCCGGCGCGCCGGTGCTGACCGGCCAGCCCCTTGAAGCCGTTGTCCGCCGCCGCACCCGTAACCAGGGTAAACACCTGGGCAATCACGCCGGTCACGCCTTCGCTTTCGTTCGACGGCATGAAAACACTGACCGCCCCGCGCTGCGGCATGTCATCGCCGTACAGCGCCTCAAGCCCGGCACGGCTCATCAGCCAGGCACCGGCCACGGTCGGGCAGGAGTGCCCGGCCAGGCGCACCGCATCGCTGTAGCGATACTCGATGATGCCGTCATCGCTGCTGCCCAACAGCTGCGCCAGACCGTCGTAAAGCCTGATCGACGGCAACTGATCGAAATAGCTCACCAGCGCCACGTCAGTTCACCACGATGAAGTCGATGACAATGGCGCCCGGCTCGCGCTGGCGATACACCACCGCCACGCGCTCGCCGAAATGGTTTTCCATCTGGGCCAGCAGCGGCAGCGGGTCGTGATCGTTGACAAAGCGCATGGCCTCACCGGGCCCGAGCGCTTCCAGCGCGCCGAAAATGGCGGCGTGACGAAAGCGCCGGCCAATGGCGCGGGCGTCAAAGGGGTGGGGCTGATAGTCCTCAAGGTAGTCGCTGGGCGGGTTCATGAATGGCAGTCTCCGGTTGCAGAATTCAAAACCTGCCAACATTCTAACGCCAAACATTTATTGTACATACATCTATTGAGCATAAACCGCCGACTTCCCAAAACTCCGTCAGGCGACCTTATTCCTCCTCATCACCCCCATCTTCCTCGTCCGTGCAACACGGCCCGGTGATGACAGCCGCTTGCACGCCTTCCAGCTTGAGATCCGGCCACGGCCGCGGCATGACTTCAATCTCGCCGCGCAGGAGGCGCCGGCGAGCTTCATTTTCATCACCCCGAAAGAAATGCCACTCCACCCGTCCGGCGTTGCGCCATTCACCGGCGGCAGTCTGCTGCGAAATCTCGCAGCGTATGCGTATGTTAAGGCCCGCGTCACACAACAGGCGCTCGGGCCGCCCGCTGCCGTCAAGATCCTTTTCCACCAGCACGCAGCCGGCATTTTCAAACAGGCAGTTGCCGGCGTTCAGCTTCTCGTCCAGCAGCGCCTCGAGCCAATCGTTATCGGGCGCGGGCGTTCCTTCAGCCCGTTCTATTTGCTCTCGCAGCGCGTCAATATCCGCCAGCTTGCGCGCCGACTCGCCGCCCGGCGGAGATGTCAGCCAGCGTCGTTTTTGGGCAATCACCCTGTCAAGATCGGCCAGCCGGTGCCTGTCTTCGGCAAAGGCCGGCACATCGCGCAGCGCCTGTACCGCCCTGTAACCCCTGCGGCCGTTGTCAAAGCGCAGGGTTTTGATATCCATCTGCCCGGCGTTAATGCGGCCGTCATCCAGGCGTTTTGTCTGGCTTGCCACGGCCGCACGATAGGGATCGTTGACCGGCGAGTGGGTCAGAACCACCAGCCCGATCACCACCAGCGACATGACAACGTTGACCCGCCGGACGCCCGGCAGCCATGCCTGGCCACCCCGACGGTTGCGAACATAACGGCGCACCACGCTCAGCGCATAGCCAAGCGCGTAGCCAAACAGCACAGCCATGATCAGCACCGCATACAGGCGCGGCGCGCTCCAGCCGTATTGACCAATGCGCAGCCACAGCGCATACAGGGCGATCAGGGCAAAGATGGGCAGCACAATACAGGCCACCTCCACCACGCCGCGCAGCAGCAGAGGGTAGGGTCGACCCTGCTCACCGTCCTGAAATACCGCGTTGAGAAAAACAATAAAAAACACCAT
>DATGTG010000199.1:0-4770 GCA_035301965.1 Wenzhouxiangella sp.
GGAATCCTCGTCGGGCAGCGGCGGCGGATGCTTGGCAAACAGGGTGTTGGGCTCAAGCGTGAGCTGGTAGTGCGACAGGTGGGGCGGGTCGAACGACAGCGCCCTGTCAACATCGGCCACCGCCTGTTCGATGGTCTGTTCCGGCAGGGCCCACATCAGGTCGATATTGAAGCGCTCAAACCCGGCCTTTTTCAGGGCTGCAATGGCCGCTTCGGCTTCATCGGCGCCGTGAATGCGCCCCAGTTTTTTCAGCTTGGCGTCGTCAAAGCTTTGCACGCCCAGGCTGATGCGATTGACACCGGCGGCGCGGTAGGCTTCAAAGCGGTCGTGTTCCAGCGCGCCCGGATTGGCTTCCATGGTGACTTCGGCGCCGGGCATGAGCTGCACGCGCGCCGCAATCCCGGACAGCAGCCGGGCCATGCTTTGGGCCGAAAACAGACTGGGCGTGCCGCCGCCGATGAAAATGCTGACAACGGGGCGCTGCCAAACCCTCGGCAGCTCCAGCTCCAGGTCGGCCAGCAGAGCGTCGATATAGCGTTTTTCGGGCAGCTCGCCGTCCAGTGCCCAAGCGTTGAAGTCGCAGTAGGGGCAGCGCGCGATGCACCAGGGCAGGTGAATGTAGAGCGACAGCGGCGGCAGTGACAGCATGGCGGTTCTCAGACGGGCCGGGCAGGGGCCAGGGACCCAGTGCAAATCATAGCGCCTGGCCGGCCGGGTTCTTGAGGAGATTGATCAGCGCTGCCAGCGCCCGTCCGCGGTGGCTGACCAGGCCCTTTTCGCTGAGCGTGAGTTCGGCGGCGGCCGCGCCCGTGGCGGGGTCGAGAAACAGCGGGTCGTAGCCAAAGCCGCGTTCGCCGCGCGGCTGCTCAAGTATCTGCCCGTGCCAGCGGCCTTCGGCAATCAGCGGGGCGGGGTCGTCGGCGTGGCGCAGCAGCACCAGGCTGCAGTGAAAAAACGCGGCACGCCGTTCAACGGGCACGTTTTCAAGCGCGTTGAGCAGCTTGCGGTTGTTGTCGTCGTCGCTGGCGTCAGGCCCGGCAAAGCGGGCCGAGTGGATGCCGGGCTGTCCGCCCAGGGCGTGAACCACCAGCCCGGAATCGTCGGCCAGCGCCGGCAGGCCGGTTGCGCGCGCGGCATGGCGCGCCTTGATGAGCGCGTTCTCGATGAATGTGGGTGCGGTTTCCTCTGCGGATTCAACGCCCAGCTCGCCCTGGGCGCGCAGCGTCATGTCCAGCGGCCCGAAGGCCTCTTCAAGCTCGGCGAGCTTGCCGCGGTTGCCGCTGGCCACCACGATTTTGTGCAGCCGGTCGGGATGATCAGTTTTCATCAAGGCTGGCGTTCTGGATGTCGACAAGCCGGACAATGCCTTGCTCGGCCAGCTCAAGCATGGCGTCAAGCTCCGCACGCCTGAAGGCGTGGCCCTCGGCCGTGCCCTGCACTTCTATAAAGCCGCCGCCGTCGTTCATGACCACATTCAGGTCGGTGTCGGCGGCAGAATCCTCGTTGTAGTCGAGATCAAGCACCGCCTGTGTGCCGAGCATGCCGACGGACACGGCCGCCACCTGGCCGTAAATGGGGTTGCGCTTGATTTTGCCGGTTTTCATAAGCCAGTCAACGGCGTCCACCAGCGCCACATAGGCGCCGGTAATGGCCGCCGTGCGCGTGCCGCCGTCGGCCTGCAACACGTCGCAGTCGAGCGTCACGGTGCGCTCGCCCAGGGCTTCAAGATCAACCACGGCGCGCAGGCTGCGGCCGATGAGGCGCTGGATTTCCAGGGTTCGGCCACCCTGTCGGCCGCGCGCGGCCTCGCGGGCATTGCGTGTGTTGGTGGCCCGCGGCAGCATGCCGTATTCGGCCGTCAGCCAGCCCTGGTTCTTGCCGCGCAGCCAGGGCGGCACGCGCGGCTCCACGCTGGCGGTGCACAGCACGCGGGTATGGCCGAATGACACCAGCACCGAGCCTTCGGCGTGGCGGGTGAAATGGCGCTCGATGCGCACCGGACGAAGCTCGCCGGGGGCGCGTCCTGACGGTCGGCTCACGATGGATGAATCCTTGTCACTTGTTGGGCAGGCAAGGGTAACATGGGGTGTTTTCCACCTGCGATGCAGACATGATGAAAAGCATGACCGCGTATGCGCGGAGTGCCGCGACCCTGCCGGCCGGACAGATTGTTTGGGAGCTGCGCTCGGTCAACCAGCGCTATCTTGATTTGAGCCTGCGGCTGCCCGAGGAATTTCGCGGCCTGGACGCCAGGATTCGCTCCGCGCTCAAGGCGCGGCTCGGGCGCGGCAAGGTTGAAGCCACGCTCAGATACCACCCCGACCCGGCCAGCGCGGCGGCGCGGCTGGCGCTCAATACCGACTTGGCGCGCAGCCTGCTGGTGGCCCATGACGAGCTGGCCGGACTTGTTGAACCTGAAGGCCGGAACAGCCCGCCCGATCTGGTGCGCCTGCTGGCCTGGCCGGGGCTTATTGATCAGGCTGAGGACGACCTGACGCCGGAATTCGAGCGGGTGATGGCTGCGCTTGATGAAGCCATTGATGATTTGGTGGCGGCACGCCGTCAGGAAGGACAGGCCATCGCCGCCATGATCACGCCGCGCCTGGCCGGGGTGCGTGAGCAGGTGGTGCTGGTTCGCAGGCAGCTGCCGGCCATCCGCGCAGCGCTGGAGGCGCGCTTTCGCGAGCGCCTGGCGGCACTTGATGTTGACGTGGAGCCGGGTCGCATTGAGCAGGAAATTGTTTTGCAGCTGCAAAAGCTGGATGTGGATGAAGAGCTGGATCGCCTCGATGCCCACGTGGCCGAGGTTGAGCGTGTGATGACGCTCGACGAGCCGGTCGGCCGGCGCCTGGATTTCTTGATGCAGGAGCTGAACCGGGAAGCCAACACGCTGGGGTCCAAGGCCACGGCGGTCGAAGTGGGCCAGGCGGCCGTCGAGCTGAAGGTCTTGATCGAGCAAATGCGTGAACAGGTGCAGAATGTCGAGTGACGCGCACAGCGGCGGCGAGCTTTTTGTCATTGCCGGGCCCAGCGGCAGCGGCAAGACCAGCCTGATTGCCGCCCTGCTGGAGCGCCATTCCGGGCTGGCGCTGTCGGTGTCCGACACCACCCGTCCGCCACGCGCCGGCGAGATCGACGGTGAGCACTATCATTTCATCAGCGAGGATGAGTTCCGGGCCGGCGTGGCCGAGGGCGTTTATCTGGAGCACGCCAGCGTGTTTGGGCGCTTTTACGGCACGCGCCGCGACCGGGTCGAGGCAATGTGGAAAACGGGCCGCGATGTGCTGCTGGAAATCGATGTGCAGGGCGCGGAGCAGGTCAGGCGCGCACATCGGCAAACCTGCGCCATTTTCATTTTGCCGCCTTCGCTTGAAGAGCTTGAAAAACGGCTGCGGGGGCGCGGATCGGACTCGGATGATGTCATCACGCGCCGCTTGGGCGAGGCGCGCCGCGAAATTGCCGTTGGCAGGCGCTTTGACTGGCTGGTGCCCAACGATCGCTTTGACGACGCGCTGGCCGATCTGCTGGCCGTTGTGCGCGCCTGGCCGCGCAGGAATTCGGCCGGGCAGCCCCTGATCGAGGAACTGCTGGACGCGCGCGGCAATAACAGTACAATGAAGGATTAGATGCGACCAGGACCCGCGCAGCTTGCGGGCTTTGGCAAAGTAATCAAATTGGAGTCCAGGTTCTAGATCATGGCCAGAGTTACTGTAGAAGATTGTGTCACCGTCATGCCCAACCGCTTTGAGCTGGTGATGTCAGCCGCCCAGCGCGCGCGCATGATTGCCAACGGGGCCGACCCGCTGGTGGATGAAGAATCCGACAAGCCCACGGTGATTGCGCTGCGCGAGATTGCCGACGGGCTGGTCAATGAGGAAAACCTGACAACGCTGCAGGCCGAGCTGGATGCGCGCCTGGCGGCCATGCAGGCCGAGGTTCCCACCCCGTCGCACGGCGGCAGCCTTTGAGTGGGCCTGGGCAGAACAAGGGCGCGTGAGCTGTAAGTAGCGGATCGGAGCGTCGATATGCTGCCTGTACAGGTGCTCGCACTCAGGGATCTGCTCAACACCTATCTTGAACCGCAGCACGTGGCAACAGTGCTGCGTGCCTATGAAACCGGCGCCCTGGCCCACGAAGGCCAGAAGCGCCGCTCCGGCGAAGACTATATTACCCACCCGGTTGAGGTGGCCCGCATCCTGGCCCGCCTGCGCATGGATCATGAAACCATCGTGGCGGCCATTCTGCACGACACCATAGAAGACACCGAGCTGAAAAGGCGGGATCTTATCGACCAGTTTGGCCAGGAAGTGGCCGACCTGGTGGAGGGGGTGACCAAGCTCGACAAGATGAAATTCTCGACCCGCAGACAGGCGGATGCCGAAAGCTTCCGCAAGCTGCTGCTGGCCATGAGCCGGGACTTGCGGGTGATTTTCATCAAGCTGGCCGACCGCCTGCACAACATGCGCACCATAGAGCACATGTCGCAGTCGGCCCGGCGGCGGATTTCGGCCGAAACGCTGGAAATTTACGCGCCCATTGCCGCCCGTCTGGGCATGAGCGAGCTGCGCGAAGAGCTGGAAGACCTGGGCTTCAGGCACCGCTATCCCAATCGCTACCGGGTACTTTCCGCCCACCTCAGGCGCAGAGTGGGGCGGCGCGGCAGCGCGCTTGATACAGTCGTGGACTCGCTTAGAAAACGCCTGAATGAGGCCGGCCTGACGGCCGGGATCGAAGGCAGAACAAAAACGCTCTACAGCATTTACACCAAGA
>DATGTG010000200.1:0-3950 GCA_035301965.1 Wenzhouxiangella sp.
GAGCTCATCATGGGCTTCGGGCACGCCGTCTACAAGGTCAGGGATCCGCGCAACGCCATCATTCGGGAGTGGTCGCGCAAGCTGTCCGAGGAAGTGGGCGACGACACGCTGTTTGCCGTCTCCGAAATGGTTGAAAAGACCATGAAAGAAGAAAAAAACATGTTTGCCAACGCCGACTTCTATCACGCCTCGGCCTATCATTTCATGGGCATTCCCACCGGTCTGTTCACGCCCATTTTCGTCATGTCGCGGGTCACCGGCTGGTGTGCTCACATTATGGAACAGCGCGCCAACAATCGCATCATTCGCCCCGGCGCCGACTACACCGGCCCCGAGGATCGCCCCGTGCCGGCGCTGGATGAGCGCTGACAATGTGATTCAGTCTGACCGCCGCGTCATGGCGGCGGTCAGGATCAGGCGCATGGCGTCCTCGAAGGGCATGTCGACCGGTTCGCACCACGATTTGGGGATAAACACGGTATAACCGGCCAGCTGGTAGCTGAGCGGCAGGTAGACGGCCACCTCGTCGCTGCTGCCAAAGGGCAGGCTGTCAAAGTTTTCGCGGGTGACAAAGCCCATCATGGTCACGTCAAGCTCGGGGTGGCGAACCATGACCACCTGGTTGCGCCTGTCTTCCTTGCTGCCCGAAAAATACTCGACAAAATCCTTGGTGGCCCGGAATATGGATTTGACCAGCGGCATGCGGTCGAGCAGTGCCTCGCCAAGGTCGACCACGCGTCGAAACAGCCAGTACTGGCTCAGAAGACCAACGGCAAAGACAATGACGATGCCGCCGGCAATGCCCATGCCGGGGACATACCAGCTTTCGGGCATCAAAAGCTTGAACAGCCGGCCAATCATCCCTTCGGCCAGCATGCCCAGCCATACGACAATGGCCAGCGTCAGACCAATGGGGACAAGCGTTGCCAGCCCCTTGAAAAAAATCTTGATGATGCGGGCGGTTGTGGTGTTGCTGTCTTCATTCCGGTTTGCTGTCATGTTGTTCTGTGCAGATATCAAGTTCAGTTGAAGACGGTGTAGCCGGCCGCTGCGCCACTTTGTTTAAACGGGCGGATTTGAAAAGGCTCAGGCCGACAGGGAAGACTTTTCATGCACGACCAGCAGCCATGCGCTGCGGCAGCCGGAGGTCAGCAGCAAAATGCTGCCGCCCAGCAGCATATAGCCCGATGCGGTGTCCGGATCAGCGGCAAAGAGCTGTATGGCCCACAGGATGAGCAGAGCATTGCCCGCCAGGGACAAGACCAGGCGCTGCATGATGGTCCACCTTTTCAGATGGTGGCGCAGCGCCACAAGTTCACGGACAATCCGCAGCAGGCCCAGGCTGACGACAGCAAGGATGATTGTCGCGACAAAACTCTCGCGCGGCAGCGGGGAGAGCATCAGCATGGATATCAAAAGAAGCGAAAGGAAATCGGCAAAGACCTGACGAGCCAGAACCGTCAGCAGCTGGTCGCCGCCTTTCATGAAGGTTTTTGGCTTGAATGTCAGCGCGACAAAAACAAGGCCGACCAGCGTCCCGCTGATTTGTGCAAGCGAGGCAAAAAAACCCTCCCAGTGCATGACATCTGTCAGGATTTCCATGGCTTGCCAGCGCTGTCTTGTTTTGATTCAGCCAAAAGGTGCAATTCGGTCGCGTCTTGAAGTGATATTTCGGTCATTAATAACAGATAGCCGCAAACATGTCGATGCATTTGGTGAAAAAGCAGCGAGCCTATTGTTTTTGAGCCTGGGGTTCGACCCGGGCCGGATCCGTGACGTTCGCCGTTTCGATGCCCGCAACAGCTTGCAGAAGGTGGCACAGACAATCCTGGTGAACCACCCGCGCATCGGTTGTGAGCATGACCGGCATGACGGTGCGGCTGACGATGATTTTGCCATCGACAACCCTGAAGCAGTCGCTGCTGTGGCCTGGCCGATGGGCGCTGACCCTGAGGGGCTGCAAGACCGCCGGCTTGACGTGCCCCAGCACGGTGCCCGGCGATATTGACTTGAAGTTGAACTGCTCAAGGTCGGGCCGCAGGACAATGTCCGCTTCAGCGTTGCCAAAGCCCAGGGTGTATTGCGGGTTGGCAAAAACGGTGGCCGCCATTTCAAACAGACTGAGAGGGTTGCCGGCCGCCGGATCAAGAAATTTTTCGCCGTCTTCAAGAGCGCTGTGCAAATAGGCCCGGGCGTGGTCTGCACCGGCAGACAGGTGGGGCGGCCCGCATTCCAGGGTGATGGCCGGGCAGAACGCTCCAAACGCCCGGGACTGGGTGCCGCGTGGATGGGTAAAGTACAGCGCCGTGGGCGAGAACCTGGCGGCCAGCGCCAGATGACCCGACTCAAGATGATTGAGTGCGCTGTAGTGGGGGTTGTTGCCGGTGTTGTTGTGAATGTCAATGCAGGCCAGCGGCTGCTGCATTTCAACATGTGCTGTCATGTGGGCAAAAAGCCGGTGCAGCGGGCCTGGTGTGCCATCGTGGCCGGGCCAGCAGCGGTTGAAGTCGGGCTGTCCGGGAAGAAAACGCCGGTTTTTGGCTGCTGCCTCAACGTTGCCGATCATCAGGATGAGGCTGCGCGGCAGCGTTTGGCGGGCGTACGTATTTCCAAGCAGGTGGCGCACGGCGTCCCAGCCGGAAATCTCGTTGCCGTGCTGCAGTACACTGACGACCAGAGGCTGCTTGACGCGCCCCGGCAGATGGAACAGCTTTGGGCCATCAAGTTTTTCGTGCAGCCGTCCGGCTGGCAGATCAAGCAGGCCATCGGGCAGGTGTTCGCTGATAAAGGATTCCATGACCTGTTTAAATTACATGTTTGCGCGGCCGGTGTGAAGCCCTTGAAACAGGACCGGAACTTGCGTTAGGTTTCGGCGGTCTGGAAATTGTGTGTTTACAGCATGATTTCCGAAAACCGGAAACATTGAAAAAACAGAGATTCAACAGATGCTGGTAGCCAAAGATCTGACCCGGCGCTTCGGCTTTTTTGTGGCCGTTGATCGCCTTTCTTTTGAAGTTGAGCCCGGCACCGTGCTGGGCTTTCTTGGTCCCAACGGGGCGGGCAAGTCGACCACCATGAAAATGCTGACCGGCTTTCTGGCCCCGTCCGCCGGCTGCGCCAGCGTGTTTTCACACGACGTGGTAAAGCAGCCCGTGGCAGCGCGCCGGCTGATCGGCTACCTGCCCGAGGGCGCGCCGCTGTATGACGAGCTGACGGTGGCCCAGCTGCTGCGCTTTGTGGCGCGGGTGCGCGGTTTTTCGGGGCGTGAGCAGGCGCGGCGCATTGCCGCCGCGGTGGACAAGCTGGAGCTTGCGCCGGTTTTGCAGCAAACCATAGAAACGCTGTCCAAGGGCTTCAAGCGTCGAGTGGGCCTGGCACAGGCCATTTTGCACGACCCGCCGGTGCTTGTTCTTGACGAGCCCACCGACGGCCTGGACCCCAACCAGAAGCAGCAGGTTCGCCGCCTTATCCGCGCCATGGCCAGCGACAAGATCATCGTTATTTCCACCCATATTCTTGAAGAAGTGGACGCCTTGTGTACCCGCGCCATGATCATTGCGCACGGCCGCCTGCTGGCTGACGACACGCCGGCCGGGCTGCTGGCCCGGTCCCGCTACCACAATGCGGTAACCCTGACCGTTGATGACCCCGAGCGGGCTGCCTCTGAACTCAGCGGCCTGTCCGCGGCGCGCGAGGTCGAGGTGCGCAATGCGCGCGTGACGGTCTTTCCGTCGGGTCGCGGCAATCTTTTCCAGGAGGTGTCCGGGCTCATCAACGACCGCGGCTGGAAGGTCCATCAGCTGCAGTACGAGCCGGGGCGGCTGGATGAGGTGTTCAGAACCATTACCCGTCCGGAGGCGGCATGAGTTTTGACAACATGCGATTTGTGATGCAGCGCGAGCTGACCAGCTATTTCTCCACGCCGGTGGCCTGGGTGGTGATCGTTATCT
>DATGTG010000201.1:0-3153 GCA_035301965.1 Wenzhouxiangella sp.
ATGGGCACCGTGACTGCGCCAGGAAAACATCGACCGGACCGGAAATCCGTCGCCAACCCAGTGCGGCGCGGGCGCGCTGTAAATTCCAGTGATCTTTTTCATCATCAGGCTCCTGTCGCTTTTTGCGCACGAGTCGGGGCCTGCCTGCTACTGTGTGCAGGCAAGTCATTGATAAAATAGGGAACAAGGGACGGCGACCGAAACCGGATCACAGGGTCCGGCCGCCGTCATTTTGCCGGCGTCAGCTCAGTGACGCCCGGACTTCAACTTTCTTCAGCGGCAGCGGCCAGCGCAGCAGGCTCAACCGCCTCAACGGTAATGGCAATTTCCACCTCGTCGCTGATGTAGGGCACAAAAGCATCCAGGCCGTATTTTGAGCGCTCAATGGTGGCTGTGGCATCAAAGCCAATTGCCGGCGCCTGCAGCATGGGGTGCTCGCCCGCCTGGTTCAGGGTGGCCTCAAGCGTCACCGGGTGGGTCTGGCCGACAATGGTCAGCTCGCCTTCAATCTCAAAACGGTTTGAATCACCGCGCTGCTTGACTGCCGTGCTTTCAAAGGTGATTTCCGGATACTCCGACACCTTGAAATAATCATCCCTGAACATTTCGTCCAGCTCGTCAACCTGGGTATGGGCGCTGCCGGCGGCCAGGGTGACCTTGACCGAGGACTGTGACGGGTCTTCATCGTTCCAGACCAGCAATCCCTCGGTAACATCAAAACTGGCACCGGGGCGCGAAAAGCCCAGATGATCCCAGCTGATCCGAACCTGGGTGTGGCCCGGATCAAGCGCGTACTCCTGGCTGTCCGCCAGGGCCAGGGTCGAAAAACTGGCGGTGGCCAACAGCGCGGCCGGCAGCAGCATCGCAAAAGCTCTGTTGAATATTTTCATCGTTGGTTCTCCTTGCAACTTTCCGAAGTTAAAGACTGCTTGAATTCACTTTTGTTTTTTCGTTGATGTCCAGCATCATACTTTCAGCGGAATTGACCCGGTAGGGGGTTTTCTCTAAACTCATCGTTCTGTTTATGGAACGATGGGCCATGCAAGACCTCAATGATCTGTATTATTTTGTCCAGGTGGTGGAAAATCGCGGCTTTGCGCCGGCCGGGCGCGCTCTTGGCATTCCCAAGTCCCGGCTCAGCCGGCGCGTGGCGCAGCTGGAAAAACGACTGGGTGTGCGCCTGATCCATCGCTCGACGCGCAGCTTCAACGTCACTGAACTGGGCCAGCAGTACCATGACCACTGCAAGGCCATGCTGATCGAAGCCGAAGCGGCCCAGGAAGTCATAGAGCGCAGCCGCGCCAGACCCAGCGGGACAGTGCGCATGACCTGCCCCATCACCTTGCTGGATGCCAGCATTGGCGCCATGGTGGCCGAATACATGGTGGAAAACCCTGCGGTGACCGTGCAGCTGGAGGCCACCAACCGCCGCGTTGACGTGGTGGCCGAGGGCGTTGACGTTGCCATTCGTGCGCGCACGCCTCCACTGGAGGACAGTGATCTTGTCATGCGCACTCTGGCTGAGCGCAGCTGGACCATGGTGGCCAGCCCCACGCTGGTCAAGGATCGCCAGCTGCCGCTGCTGCCCGCCGATCTTCCCGAGCTGCCCAGCATGGTGATGGGCTCGCCCCAGCCCGCCTACAGCTGGAATCTTTACGGCCCCGACGGCGCATCGGTCACCATTCCCCACCAGCCGCGCATGATCACCGATGACATGCAGGCCCTGTGCACAGCAGCCGTTGCAGGGGTCGGTATAGTGGAGCTGCCGACCATGGTGGTCAAAAAAGACCTGAAACAGGGCCGACTGGTAAGAATCACGCCCGATTGGGCATCAAAAAGCGGTATTGTGCACGCCGTGTTTGCTTCCCGACGCGGCCTTCTTCCCTCGGTGCGTAGCCTGATAGACTTTCTTGCCGCCAGCTTCGAGACGCTGGACAGGGCGTGAGTCGACTTTCGGCTTTACACGCCATTCAACCACAGGGTCCTTGTCGCACATGTCCAATACGACAATCAGCATAGAGCAGGCGCTGCTGCGCGCCGCCACAAGGCTGGACTCGCGCCTTGAAGCCGACCTGCTGGCCTGTCATGTTCTGGGCTGTGAACGCAGCTGGCTGTATGCCCGCGGCGACCGGCGCATGACCGCCAGCACACAAAGTGATTTTGACGATCTGGTCGAGCAGCGCCTTGAGGGCCGCCCGGTGGCCTATCTGCTGGGCGAGCGTGAATTTTACGGCCTCCGATTTATGGTTGACGAGCGCGTGCTCATTCCGCGGCCGGAAACGGAGCTGCTGGTGGAGCTGGCGCTGTCCCTGCCGCTGCCCGCACGCGCGCGGGTTTGCGATGTCGGCACCGGGTCGGGGTGCATTGCGCTTGTGCTGGCCGCCAAACGCCCCGACTGGCAGGTCGTGGCGTTGGACGAGTCCGCTGCCGCCCTGGAGGTTGCCGAAAAAAATCTCAGCAACATGAAACTGGATAACGTCAAGCTGTGCCAAAGCGATTTGCTGCAGGCAACCGGTGCGGAGAAGTTTGATCTGATTGTCTCCAATCCGCCCTATATCGAGGCGACCGATGAGCATCTGGACAAGGGCGATTTGCGCTTTGAGCCACGCAGCGCGCTTGAGGCGGGCGCCGACGGCCTGGACTTGATTCGAGCACTGATTGCGCAGGCGCCGGAAAAGCTCAATGATGGCGGGTGGCTGTTTATCGAGCATGGCTACAACCAGGCCGCAGCAGTGCGGAAGCTGCTCGAAAAGGCAGGGTTTGACGATGTGCGCTCGCACTTCGATCTGGCCGCCATCGAGCGCGTGAGCGGCGGAAAAAAAGCCGGCTGATTGCAGCCGGCTTTGCATGGTTTGCAACAGCGCGGCCCGGCGTCGGGCCGCTGCTTACACAATCACCGAACTATGTCTGCGAATCGGTGGCTTCGTCCTGTTTCAGTCCGGCCAGTTTCTTCAGGAAAGGCGTGGCAACCAGGAAGCCAACGCCCACCACCGCCAGGAAGATCACGATCTGACGATAGAGATTGGGGAAGTCGGCCACATTGTCGTTGCTGAAGCCGCCCGCCAGCAGACCCGCCAGCAGGTTGCCCAGCGCGGCCCCGAAGAACCACATGCCCATCATCTGGCTGTAGTAGCGGCGCGGCGCCAGCTTGGA
>DATGTG010000202.1:0-3005 GCA_035301965.1 Wenzhouxiangella sp.
AACCGCCGCCGGCAAATTCATCGTCGGCGCCATGTATCACCCGGTGCGCCAGCGTGAAGCCGGGCGCGCTGACATACGCGCGTTTTTTACCCACCTGCTGGGCTATGAGACCGTTGATCTTTCCGGCCGCGACCTGGTGGCCGAGCTGACCGGCGTTCTCATTGTCGATCGCGCCCGGCGCATCGGCTACTGCGGCATGACCAACCGGGTTGATGATGCCGGCTGCCAGGCCATGCATGAGGCGTTTAATCTGGCTCTGACCTTTCAGTTTGATCTGGCCGCCAATGAATATCACACCAACATTGCCATGAGCGTACTGTCTTCGCGCGCCCTGGTTATTTGCTCCGAAGCCTTTGCCGACCCTGAAGTGCCGGCCGCCATAGGCGCAGCCTTTCCGGACCGGACCCTGGAGCTCAGCCGCGCTGAGAAGGAGGCGTTTGCCGGCAACATCATCGCGCTCAGCGACCGCGATCTGTTCATCAGCCGGACGGCCGTGGACGCACTGGCGCCGGAAAAGCTTGACCGGCTGTGCGAATGGGATTTCGAGATTCATGCCGTCGAACTCGACGAGATTGAAAAGGCCGGCGGCAGCCTGCGCTGCTGCGTGGCCGAGATTTACTGAATGCGCCCGGATCAGGATTCAGCGCTGATTTACATCTGCGGGATACAATGGCGCTGCCAACAACATATTGACTGAACAGGTGGCGAACGTGCGCAAGTTGCTTGCAAAAATCATTCTCGCGCTGCTGCTGGCCCTGGTGCTGGCCGCGCCGCTGTGGGCCATTACCCTGGACGAGGCGGCCCGGCAGGCGGCCAGGCGCTACGATGGCAAGGTGGTTTCGGCACGCACCGTTGAGCGCAACAACCGGCGCGTGCATGTCATTCGCGTTGTAACCCGCGATGATGTGGTGCGCACCGTGCGCATTCCCGCCGACAAGGACTGAGTCATGCGTATTCTGGTTGTGGAAGACGAGACTGAACTGCGCGAGCTTTTGGGTCGCGCGCTCAGGCGCCGGAACTTTGCCGTTGATCTGGCCGCCGACGGCATCGACGGGTTGCACTATGCGACCGAGTACCCGGTGGATCTGGCCATTATCGATCTGGGTCTGCCCGGCAACAGCGGCATGGACATTGTCCGGCAGGTGCGCGAACAGGGCCTGAAATATCCCATCCTGATTCTTACGGCGCGCTCCGACTGGCAGGACAAGGTCGAGGCGCTGGAAATCGGCGCCGACGACTATGTCACCAAGCCGTTCAGAATAGAAGAGCTGATGGCGCGCGTTTCGGCGCTCCTGCGGCGTTCGGCCGGACATGCAGCGCCCGAGGTCGGTATTGGGCCGCTGTCGGTCAACCTGTCCAGCCACCAGGTGAGGCTCAACAATGAGGAGCTGGAGCTGACCACCTTTGAGTACAAGGTGCTGGAATATTTCATGCTGCACCCGGGGCAGGTGCTTTCCAAGATGCGCCTCAACGAGCACCTGTACGACGAGGACTCCGATCCCGACAGCAACGTGATCGAGGTCATCATCGGTCGATTGCGCAAAAAACTGGATCCCGACGGTCGCTGGAAGCCCATAGAAACCCTGCGCGGGCGCGGTTATCGTTTTCGCCAGGACGATGACTGACCGGCTGCCGTGAGGGCGCAGCGCGATTTTTCCCCTTCGCTGCTCGCCAGGCTGCTGGCCGGTGCCATGGTCATGCTGCTTGTCACCCTGGCCGTTGTGGGGGCGGCCATAGACCGGGCCTATACCCAAGCGGCCGAAAACAACATGCACGAGCGTCTTGAGGGCGTGATCTGGCTGATCCTGTCCACGGTTGAAGTGGACGACCATGGCCGGCCCGTCATGCCCGAGTCCCTTGCCGAGCCGCGCCTCAATCGACCCGGCTCCAGCCTGCACGGCGGCGTCATGACTTCAGCCGGGGAGTGGCGTTCGCCATCGCTGACCGGCGTTGAGCCGCAGCCGCGGGCGCGCATGCTGGAGCGCGGCCGGGAGCTGTTTCGCGGGCTGGATGCCGGCGGCAATTGGAATGTCTACGGCATTGGGCTGGGCTGGGAACTGGATGACGGGCTTGTCGATTTGACCCTCTGGGCGGCAGAGGATCCCAATCGGCTGCGCATGGAGCTGTCCGGCTTTCGCAACGGGCTGTGGCGCTGGCTGACGCTGGCCGGCGCGCTTATTGTCATTGGCCAGCTGATTCTTTTGATGATGACCCTGCGGCCGCTGCGCCGCGTGGCTGTGGAAGCGGCCGACATAGAAGCCGGCCGCCGCTCTGCCATAGAAGGGCACTATCCTCGTGAACTGCGCCCGCTGACCGACAACCTCAATACCCTGCTGGCGGCCGAGCGCGACAATGCGCGGCGCTATTCGCAATCGCTTGCCGACCTGGCCCATGCGCTCAAGACGCCGGTGGCTGTTTTGCGCGCTCAGCTGGATTCGGGCGAAACGCTGTCGGTGGCCGATCTGGAACGCCAGCTCGACGGCATGGAGCGCACCATTCGGCGCCAGCTTGAGCGTGCCCAGCGTTCAACTTTCAGCGCTCTGCCTTCCGCGGTCGAAGTGGCGCCTGTGCTCAAACGCACGGCCGAGTCCCTGGAGCGCCTGTATGCCCCTCAGGGCCTGCGGGTCAATGTCGAGGCCGATCCTGGGCTCCATGCCTACATGAACGAGCGCGATCTGTGGGAAATATGCGGCAATCTGATGGAAAACGCCGCCAAGTACGGTCACGGCAAAGTCCTGGCCATCGCCCGGCGCGGCGCGGCCGGACGGCATCGCGATGAACTCATCATCGAGGTGCATGACAATGGCCCGGGTGTGGATGACGAAACAGCCGGACAGCTGCTGGCGCGCGGCGGGCGAGGGGACGAGCAGGCCGAAGGGCAGGGGCTGGGGCTGGCCATTGTCGGCGAGCTGGTTGAAGATGCAGGCGGGCGCCTGGAGATTGTCAAAAGCAGGCTGGGCGGCGCCTGTTTTCGGGTTATCCTGCCTCCAAGATGAACAGGAATG
>DATGTG010000203.1:0-3564 GCA_035301965.1 Wenzhouxiangella sp.
CATTGACGCCCTGCCGGTGACGCGCTTTTTGGTGGACCAGGGCCGGTTTTTTGAACAGTTTGTGGCAGTCGGCGACCAGCGGCTGGAGTGGCATGTGGCCGAGCCGCGCCCCCGGGTCGGCGCGGCCCTGGAAACGCTTGCGGAAGCCCTGCCGGCGACATTGCCCGGCGGCTACACCAGCGAAATATGCGTGGACCTGCCCGGCTGGCTGGACACCGTAACCCGGCCGCTGGCGCGCGGACTGGCGCTGTTTATTGACTACGGCTATCCACGCGCCGAGTACTACCACACCGACCGCAGCGACGGCACGCTGGTGTGCCACTATCGGCACCGCGCCCATTTTGATCCGTTCGTGTGGCCGGGACTGACCGATATTTCAGCGTTTGTGGACTTTACCGCAGCCGCCGAAGCCGGCCATGATGCCGGCATGGAAGTGGCCGGATTTTCCAGCCAGGCGGGCTTTCTGCTGTCGCTGGGCGTTCATGAAATGGTTGAACAGGTGGCCAGCGAGCGCGAAAGAATGAGCCTGGCCGGAGAAATCAAGCGCCTGACCCTGCCCGGCGAAATGGGCGAACGCTTCAAGGTGCTGGGCCTTGCGCGCGGCGAAATGCCGGAACGACTGGCCGGCTTCGAGCTCATGAGCCAGCTGCACCGGCTGTAGGCTTCTGGCGGCAGGCCGGAGCAGCAAGCCAGAGCGACAAACCGGAACGACAAACTAGAGCGGCAAGCCTAATTCAAGGCTCTATGCTTGAGGCTGCATTCCAGCCCGCTTCGCATCATGCCCGAAACATACGATTACATCATTGTGGGTGCCGGCTCCGCCGGCTGCGTTCTGGCCAACAGGCTGAGCGCCGACCCGGCCGTGCGCGTGCTGCTGCTTGAGGCCGGCCCGCGCGACTGGAATCCGTTCATCCACATGCCGGCCGGGCTGTCGAGACTGGTCAAATACAAGTCCATCAACTGGAACTACACCACCGAGCCGCAAAAAGAACTCAACAACCGGCGCCTGTGGTGGCCGCGCGGACGCGTTCTGGGCGGCTCCAGCTCCATCAACGCCATGTGCTACACCCGCGGCCACCGCAGCGACTATGATGACTGGCAGGCGGCCGGCAACCCCGGCTGGGGATGGAACGATGTGCTGCCGTATTTCATGCGCGCCCAGGACCAGGCGCGCGGCCCGTCAAGGCTGCACGGCAGCGGCGGGCCGCTGGGCGTGTCCGACCTGAGCCACAAGAACGTGCTCAGCGAAGTATTCATCCAGGCGGCCGAACAGGCCGGCATTGCCCATAACCGCGACTTCAACGGCCCGGTTCAGCGCGGCGCCGGCTTTTATCAGGTCACCCAGCGCAACGGCCGGCGCTGCAGCGCCGCCGTTGGCTATCTGGCGCCGGTCAAATCACGACGAAACCTGACGGTATTGACCGGCGCGCTGGCGCTTAATCTGGTGTTTTCCGGCCGCCGGCGCGTCAGCGGCGTGCGCTTTCAGCGCCGTGGCCGGGTGCGAACGGCGCTGGCCGAACGCGAAGTGCTGCTCGCCGGCGGCGCCATCAATTCACCCCAGCTGCTCATGCTGTCGGGCATTGGTCCGGCCGCTGCGCTTGAAACCGCCGGCATCAGCTGCCGCCACGCATTGCCGGGCGTGGGCCGCAACCTGCAGGACCACCTTGATATCTGCACGCTGACCCGCAGCCTGCAGCCTGTCACCTATGACCATCTCAACGAGCTTAAGGTGGGCCTGCGCTATTACCTGAAGCACGATGGGGAGGGCACCTCCAACATTGCCGAAGCCGGCGCCTTTGTGGTCAGCGGTCGCGGCCGCGACGACCGCGCCGATATCCAGATGCATTTTGTGCCGGCCCTGCTGGATGACCACGGCCGCAACCGGCTGCCCGGCGACGGCTACACCCTGCACGCCTGCCCCCTGCGGCCTGCAAGCCGCGGCCACCTGGCGCTCAGGTCCGACGACCCGCGCCAGCCCGTCGCGATTCATGCCAACTACCTGAGCGAACCCGAAGACCTTGAAATGATGCTTGAGTGCGTGCGCCTGTCGCGTGAAATTTTGCGGCAGCCGGCATTCAGACCGTTTCGCGCCCACGAGATTTTCCCCGGCAGCGAGGCCACCGATCGCCGCGGCCTCATCGACTTCATCCGCCAAAAGGCGGAAACCATCTACCATCCGGTGGGCACCTGCCGCATGGGGCCAGACAGCGACGCGAAAGCCGTGGTTGATGCCCGCCTGAAGGTCCATGGTCTGGAGGGCTTGCGGGTGATTGACGCTTCCATCATGCCCGGCCTGATTGGCGGCAACACCAATGCGCCTGTCATCATGATTGCCGAAAAGGCCGCCGACATGATTTTGGGGCGGCAAGCCGAGCAACCCGTGCCGGACCAGGCGGCCTGAACACGCCGCCATCGAGCCTGGCCAAGCACTCAAGCCATTGGCAGCGGCACGCGCAAAAGCGCGCACACGATGTGCAAAAAATCGAGCTCGTCGTCGGTCACCACATCGTCGGCCGCCGCGCAGCGCAGCAGGCCGACCACCAGCTTTTCGCGCCCTTCGGGGCGCAGCTTGTTGAGCCTGGCCAGCAGATGATCAAGGCGGTCGGTGCGCGCCTGCGCAGCCGGCATGGCCTGCGGCCAGTCCGCCACTTCGCGCATGCCCGCCTCAAACGCCTGTCCGGCACCGTCTTCGTCATCGGGATGACCGTGGCGCGCCAGTATGGCCACAAGTTCAGCCGCCTCCGGCACCAACTGATCCAGCTTTCGGCGGCCTGAAAGCCTGACCCGGGCAGGCTGCAGGGCATCACCCACCAGCATACCCACCAGCCGCGTGAGCGCATACTCATGAATGCTGACCGTCCCGTCTGCCAGGGCCAGCCTGTCGAGCAGGCGCATCAAGCCAACCAGCTCCGCTTCGGGCCGCCGCCTGATTTGCGGGAAGGCCATCTTGACCAGCGTCAGGCGCATCGGACGATCCTGGCTGCTGACGGCGTCATAAAGAATCCGCACCTGGGCTTCACTCTCGGCCCCGTATTCCCGGGCAATCATCAGCAGCTGGTTTTCGCGAATGGCGCGGTCCTCGCTCAGTAAAAGGCAGCACAGCAGCTCCTGTGCCCACTGGTCCGAATGGGCTGCCCGCTCGAGCACGGGGGGAATGGCCGCTGCCAGCATGGCGGCCGTCAGGGCCTGCTCAACGCCAGGCTTGCCGATCTGTTTGGCCAGATTGCCCAGGTCCATGACCGAGCGGGCCGGGTCCACCCCGGGCGTTTTCTTTTCGGCCTGCCTGCGGCGCTGCGCCTCTTCGCGCTCGGCCTGCCTGGCCTGGGCGTGGCGGGCCATGGATTTGGCCAGCTCGGCAAGCTCCTCGGGCCTGAATGACGGGTCAACCGCCAGAATGCGGTCTTCCAGCGGCGGGTGGGTTTGAAACATCTGCCGCCCCACGCCCCTGGCAAACAGCATGTGGCCCACCTCTTCGCTGTCGGCCTGCAAATAGGAACGATGGGACAGGGCGCCAATTTTCTTCAGGGCGTTGCCTATGCCGTCGGGGTTGCGGGTGAACTGCAC
>DATGTG010000204.1:0-2408 GCA_035301965.1 Wenzhouxiangella sp.
CTACGAAGCACTGGCCGCGCGCGCGGATTTTGAGCGACAGGACAACGCCGTCCAGGCCGCCATCAAACACGAACTGCGCGATTTCAGGCTGGCCGGCGTGCATCTGGACAAGGACAAACGCGATCGTCTGGGTGAAATCAGCCTGCGCCTGTCGGAGCTTTCCAATCGCTTTGGCAACCAGGTCATGGACGCCACCGAGGCTTTTACCGAGCATTTTGAAGACCGCAGCGCGCTGGCCGGCCTGCCCGACAGCGAACTGGACACGCTGGCCGGGCTGGCCGCAGCTGCCGGAAAAAAGGGCTGGCTGGCCAACCTCAGCTTTCCCGCCTACCGCGCCATCATTACCTGGGCCGGCGACCGCCAGCTGCGGCGTCGCTTTCACCACGCCTTTGTCACCCGCGCGTCGGACGCCGGCCCCCACGGCGGCCGCTTTGACAACGGCCCGGTGATGGAGGAAATGCTTGCCCTGCGCCAGGAACAGGCCGAGCTGCTGGGTTTTGAGCACCACGCCCAGGCAAAGCTGCAAACCCGCATGGCGCGCAGCACTGAGCAAATTGAGACGTTTTTGCACGACCTTGCCGGCCGCGCCCGCCCGCTGGCCGAACAGCAGTTTGAAGAACTGAAGAAATTTGCCCGGCAGCAGGGGGCCGAACAGCCACTGGCGCCGTGGGACATTCCCTACTGGAGCGAAAAGCTGCGCATCCACCAGCTCGGCTTCAGCCAGGACCAGCTCAAGCCGTGGTTTGAGCTCAGCCGCGTTTTTGACGGCGTGTTTTCAACGGCGGCCGAGCTGTTTGGCGTACGTTTCGAGCGCGACGAATCGGTTGACTGCTGGCACGATGACGTGCAGTTTTTCCGCATGTTCGACCATCAGGACCAGCCGGTGGCCGGGCTGTATCTCGATCTGTACGCCCGCGCCCGCAAATCCGGCGGCGCGTGGATGAACACCTGCCGGGACCGCGTGCTCATTGCCCCGGTCAGCCAGCAGCCCGTGGCCTATCTGACCTGCAACTTCGCCCCGCCCGCCAGCGACAGCCCCAGCCTGCTCACCCACGACGACGTCGTAACCCTGTTCCATGAATTCGGGCACTGCCTGCATCATTTGCTCACAAGGGTTGATGTGCCGGCCGTGGCCGGCATCAGCGGCGTGGAATGGGATGCCGTGGAGCTGCCCAGCCAGCTGCTGGAAGGCTGGGCCTGGGAGCGCGAGTCACTCAATCGCTTTGCGCGCCGCGTCGATACCGGCCAGCCGCTGCCCGACCAGCTGCTCAAAGGGCTTCTGGCCGACCGCCAGTTTCACGGCGCGCTGGGGCTTTTACGGCAAGTAGAGTTTGCCCTTCTTGATCTGGCCCTGCACACCGCCGGCGACCGGCGGCCGGTTGAAGCCATGCAGCGCATCGGCCGTGAAATTTCCGTGCTGCCCAAACACGAGGAAAACCGCTTCGCCATGAGCTTTCTGCACCTGTTCGACGGCGGCTATTCGGCCGGCTATTACAGCTATCTGTGGGCCGAACTGCTGGCCCGCGACGGTTTTGAGCTGTTTCGCGAGCAGGGGCTGTTCAATCAGGCCGCCGGCGCCCGGCTGGCCGATGAGATTCTGTCGGTGGGCTCCAGTCGGCCCATGCAGGCATCCTGGCAGGCTTTCCGCGGCCGCGAGCCCCGGCTCGAACCGCTGCTCGAATCCTGGGGCATTGCGGCCTGACCATGCATCAGCCGCCCGGCCCGGCGCGCCAGCCCAGCACCACAAAAACGCTGCGCCCCGGGCCGGGAAAATAACGATAGTTGCCAAAGGCGAAATCGGCGCGCTCGGCATGGCGCCGGTTGAGCACATTGCGCAGGCGCACGTCCACGCGCCAGTGGCGCGTCAAACCATGCCCGGCCGCAAGGTGCAGCAGGCTGTGCCCGCCGTAGCGGTGCTCGTTTTCCGCATCCAGCCAGTAGCGGCCGGTGTGCTCCAGCGCCAGCTCGACCTGTGTACTGGCCGAAGGCTTCCACACAATATCGGCGCTGCCCATAAAATGCGGCGCCGCCGGCGGGTTCCGGCCCGACTGGATGAGCTCACCGCCGTCCAGGCTGCGGTCAAACCGGTACCAGTGGCGCGCCAGGCTGCCGCGCACGCCCAGCTCGACTGAATCTCCCAGCGGCAGGCGCGCCGCAAACTCCAGCCCGCGCTGGCCCAGGCGGCCGCTGCTGATATTGAAACCCTGGTTGTCGCGCAGAATCTCGTTGCGTTTGTACTGGTACCATGCGACCAGCTCCCAGTCAAAAAGCTGTTTTACAGATACGCCTATCTCGGCGGAATCCAGTATTTCAGGATTCAGATCGGCCACATCCTGACCGCGCTGCAGCCGGTACAGCTCGGTGGCCTGGGGCGCACGAAAACCGCGCGCCAGGCGCAGCCAGGCCTG
>DATGTG010000205.1:0-3519 GCA_035301965.1 Wenzhouxiangella sp.
TTTTTGAACAGGCGTTTGCTGATCATGAAACACCAGCAACACGTTTGCGCCGCCGTCCTGCAGGGCGGCCTCCATCAGGCCCGGGTCAATATCGACCGCTTCGACCGTCTGCCAGGCCGCCAGCGCGGCAGCGCCGGCCAGGAACAGCACAGCGCTGCGCAGAGACCGAAAAGAACGGTCAAGTCTTTTGTTCATGTGTTTCTCCTGACGCGCACCTGCGCTTTGTCGCGTCAGCCCGGTGAGGCATTTGGCCTGGCCGGTTACGGGTTTATTGCCGCGCAAATTCACGAGTGGTGGCATGATGAAAGCATGACTGCGCCGGGTGCGCAAGGAGTACAGAATGAAAACCGAATATGATTATCTGATTGTCGGCGGTGGACAGACGGCCGATGCGGCTGCCGGACAGCTGCGCAAGCAAAAGCCTGATGCCCGCATTGGAATATTGGGCGATGAACCAACGGGCCCGTACAAGCGCCCGCCGCTGACCAAGGGCGCCTGGAATCCGGAGAGCGAAAACGCACCTTCCATCAGCCTGGACACGGCCGTGCGCGATGTGGATGTGCACGTTGACCGTCACGTGACTGCGCTGGATCCGGAAGCCCGCAAGGCGACCGACAGCCAGGGCGATGAGTGGCGCTACGGCAAGCTGCTGCTGGCCACCGGCAGCACGCCGCGCGTTATTGACGCCTTGCCGCCGCACGACAGAATCATTTACTACCGCACGCTGGAAAGCTTCAGGCATCTGCGCCGCCTGGCCGTTGCAGGCAGTCGCATTGGCGTCATTGGCTCGGGTTTTATCGGCAGCGAGCTGGCCGCCTCGCTGACGGGGGCAGGCTGCCGGGTCACCATGATTTTCCCAGAAGAGCTGATCGGGGCCGGGCGCTTTCCGGTCGCGCTGGCCGACTTCATCAGCATGTACTACGAAGACAGGGGCGTGGAGCTTGTCAGCGGCGCGAGCGTTGCCAAAGGACAGGGCGCGGACGATGGCGCAACTGTCGAACTGACCGATGGGCGGACGCTGGAATTCGATGCCGTGATCGCCGGTCTGGGCGTGACGCCCAACGTGGAGCTGGCCGAGCAGGCGGGGCTGGAGGTGGATGACGGCGTGGTGGTCGATTCACACCTGCTGACCAGCGATCCGCATATCTATGCGGCTGGTGACATCGCCAATTTCTACAACCCGGCGCTGGGCCGGCGCCTGCGGGTGGAGCACGAAAATGCCGCCATCAGCATGGGCGGCATGGCCGGGCGCAACATGGCCGGCGGCGATGAAAGCTATGACACCCTGCCGTTTTTCTACTCCGATCTGTTCGATCTTGGTTACGAGGCCGTGGGTGATCTGGACGACCGCCTGCAGGTTTACGAAGTCTGGCGGGTGCCCTACGGCGAGGGCGTGGTGTATTACCACGATGGCGACCGGGTGCGCGGCGTGCTGCTGTGGAACGTGTGGGGGCAGGTTGATGCTGCCCGCCAGTTGATTGCCAGCCCCGGGCCGGTGGACGAGGAGTCCCTGCGCCACAAAATCATGTTCTGAAAAAAGGCGGCCCGCCCGCTTTTTGCCTGCTGGCGCCCACAGTCAAAATGAGCGGACTGTGTTCGCAATGGCTGCCCGGGCCCGGCCGGAAAAGTGATGCCTGTCACGCTTGCATATCGGCGATAATAGCCGGCTGTGTCAATTCCCGGAGATATGAATGTCAACGCCAAAGATCATTTACACCTTCACTGATGAAGCGCCGTTTCTGGCCACGCAATCCCTGCTGCCCGTCATCGACGCTTTTACCGATGCGGCCGGCGTTGCCATGGAAACCCGGGATATTTCTCTGGCCGGGCGCATTCTGGCGCAGTTTTCCGATCGTCTCGATGACGACCAGAAAGTGTCCGATGACCTGGCCGAGCTGGGCAAGCTGGTTTTCGACGCCTCGGCCAATATCATGAAGCTGCCGAATATCAGCGCCTCGCTGCCGCAGCTCAAGGCCGCAGTCAAGGAGCTTCAGGACAAGGGCCATGACCTGCCGGATTACCCCGACGATCCGCAAAACGATGAAGAGCGCGATATCAGGGCGCGTTACGCCAGGGCCATGGGCAGTGCCGTCAACCCGGTGCTGCGCCAGGGCAACTCCGACCGCCGCGCGCCGCGCGCAGTCAAGAACTTTGCCAAAAAACACCCGCACCGCATGGGCAAGTGGAGCAGCGATTCCAAAACCCACGTGGCCCATATGGACAGCCATGATTTTTACGGCAGTGAGAAATCGGCCACCCTCGACCAGGCAGGCAGCCTGGACATCACCCTGCATCAGGCCGACGGCAAAACCGTTGCGCTGCGCGAGCCGCTGGCGGTGCAGAAAAATGAAATCGTCGATGCCGCCGTCATGAGCCGATCGGCGCTGGCCGAATTCATCCGCGCCCAGATTGCCGACGCAAAAGAGCAGGGCGTGCTGTTTTCCGCCCACTTCAAGGCCACCATGATGAAGGTGTCCGACCCCATCATGTTTGGTGTGGTGGTGAGTGAATTTTACGCCGACGTGCTGGAAAAGCATGCCGATGTGCTGGCTGAAGCCGGCTTCAGCCCCAACAACGGCCTGGGTGACTTGTACGCCAGCCTGAAAAAGCTGCCGGCCGACAAGCGCCAGGAGGTTGAGGCAGACATCGAAAGCCAGTACGCCAGCCGCCCGCGCCTGGCCATGGTTGATTCCGATCGCGGCATCACCAACCTGCACGTGCCGTCCGACGTCATCATCGATGCCTCCATGCCGGCCATGATTCGCGACTCGGGCAAGATGTGGAATTCCGACGGCGAGCGCCAGGACTGCAAGGCCGTTATTCCCGACCGCAGCTACGCGCGCATTTACCAGATGACCATAGAGGACTGCCAGACCCACGGCGCGTTTGATCCGGCCACCATGGGCACGGTGCCCAATGTGGGCCTGATGGCCGACAAGGCTGAAGAGTACGGTTCTCACGACAAGACCTTCCAGATTCCCGCCGCCGGCGTGGTGAAAGTGACCGACCTGGACGGCCGCGTCATTTTTGAACATGAGGTTGAAAAGGGCGACATCTGGCGCATGTGCCAGACCAGGGACGAACCGATTCGTGACTGGGTCAGGCTGGGCGTTGAGCGCGCCCGCCTGTCCGGCATGCCGGCGGTGTTCTGGCTCGACGACCAGCGCGGGCATGATGTGCAGGTGCGCGCCCGGGTCGAGCACTATCTGAAAGATCACGACACCGAAGGCCTGGATATTCGCATCATGACGCCCGAGGCGGCCATGAAGCACACCTTGGAGCGCATCCGTCGCGGCGAGGACACCATCGCGGTGACCGGCAACGTGCTGCGCGATTACCTGACCGACCTGTTTCCCATCCTGGAGCTGGGCACCAGCGCCAAGATGTTGTCCATTGTGCCGCTGATTGCCGGCGGCGGGCTGTTTGAAACCGGTGCCGGCGGCAGCGCGCCCAAGCACGTGCAGCAGGTGATCGAGGAAAACCACCTGCGCTGGGATTCGCTGGGTGAGTTTCTGGCCT
>DATGTG010000206.1:0-8570 GCA_035301965.1 Wenzhouxiangella sp.
AATCTTGCGGTATTCGTGCCAGGGCTTGGCTTCGGCCGGGCGCGTGATGGCGTCGATGATGGACTGCTGGAAACGGGCATCGGCGAGCACCTCCCCGACATGCTCGCGGTCCAATCCGTATTCAGCCACCACCCGGTCGGCAAACCCGGCTGCGCCGGGGTGAGGCTCTTCGGCCTGTGCCGACACCAGGGCCAGCAGGGCAGCCGCAAATAAAACTAGTCGCATAGTCACTGAACAGTCCGTTTGGAAGTTTGGCCTGACGACGTACCTGAGGATATAGAGGAGCGCCCGGAACAAAAGTTTTCTGACAGCATTTTAGCGCATGATCAGCCCATGAAACGACGCCGGCTGTGCAGCCCCATGATGAGGCCGAAACCCGCAAGCAGCGTGACCGCCGACGTGCCGCCGTAGCTGACCAGCGGCAGGGGCACGCCCACCACCGGCAGCATGCCCGAGGCCATGCCCACATTGACCGTCAGATACAAAAAGAACATGAAGACCACCGCGCCCGCAAGCAGGCGCGCAAACGGGTCGCGGCAGCGGCTGGCCAGCCAGGCCGAGCGCAGGATGATGGCGGCATACAGGAGCAGAATCACCGCCACGCCAACAAACCCGAACTCTTCGGCCAGCACCGAAAAGATGAAGTCGGTGTGCGGCTCGGGAAGAAATTCGAGATGCGACTGGCTGCCGGCCAGCCAGCCCTTGCCGCCCAGCCCGCCCGAGCCGACGGCAATCTTGGACTGGATGATGTTCCAGCCCTGCCCCAGGGGATCGGATTCAGGGCTGACAAAGGTCAGGATGCGGTCGCGCTGGTACTGACGCAGGCTGAGCCAGGCAAGCGGCGCGGCAGCGGCCAGGATGGCGCCCAGGGCCACAATAATGCGCCAGCGCAGGCCGGCCAGAAACAGCACGCAGGCGCCGCTGGCGCCAATCAGAACCGCCGTGCCCAGATCCGGCTGGTTGGCAATAAGAACCACCGGCACCGCAATGAAAACAGCTGCCACAGCCAGGGTTTGCCAATCGGGCGGCAGCGGCTTGCGGTCAAGCAGCAGGGCCAGCATCAGCGGCAGCGCCAGCTTCATGGCCTCGGCCGGCTGGAAGCGGATGACGCCAAGATCGAGCCAGCGCTGGGTGCCGCGGCCAACGCCGACAATATCAACCGCAAGCAGTAGCAGCAGGGCCACAGCAAACACCGGCACGGCCCAGGCCTTGAGCAGGCGCGGCGGCACCTGGGCAGCTGCCAGCATTACGGCCAGCCCCAGCCCCAGCCGCACCGCCTGGCGCAGCAAAAGCGCCATGTTCTGCTCGCCGGCCGAATACAGCACCATGCAGCCAAACCCCATGAGCAGCAGCAGCAGACCGGCCAGCACCGGATCGAAGCGCAGCATTTTCAGGCCGCGCACAATCAACAGGTTGCTGCCCGGCGCGCGGGTCACAGTCCGGCCCTGGCTGCAGCGTTGATAACCTCGGCGGCAATGGGGGCCGCCACGCTGGCGCCGCCGCCGCCGTGCTCCACCACCACGGTCACCGCCAGCCGGGGTTCGTCCACCGGCGCAAAGGCAATGAAAAGCGCGTGGTTGCGCAGATAAACCGGCAGCTCGTCGTGCTCGCGGCGGGTGTCGACCTCTTCGTCATCTGGCCGCCCGAAAACTTGCGAAGTGCCGGTCTTTCCCGCCATCGAGGCCACCTCCAGATCGCGGGCAATGGCGCGCGCCGTGCCGCGCGGGCCGTAGATGACCGCCTGCATGCCTTCATGGGCCGCATCCCACCATCTGTCGCTGTGCTCAACCATTTGCACCGCATCGTTGCGCCCAACCAGGGCCGGCGGCGCAGTTTTGCCGCGCCCCGCCAGCGCTGCCGTGGCCTGGGCCAGCTGAATGGGTGTGACCACCGTAAAGCCCTGCCCAATGCCGGTAATGACTGTTTCACCCGGAAACCACGGCTGGCCAAAAGTGGCCCGCTTCCAGGTGCGCGTGGGCAAAATTCCGCTGCTTTCACCGGGCAAGTCCAGGCCGGAGCGGCGCCCGAACCCGAACAGCGCCAGCTCGCGCGAGATGCGGTCGATATCCAGCTTGACGGCCAGATCGTAAAAATACACGTTGACCGATTCGGCCAGCGCCTCCTTGAGCCTGACCCGGCCGTGGCCGCCGGCGCGCCAGTCGCGATAAATTCTTCGATGGCCCGGCAGATGGTATTCACCGGTGGAAAAAACCGACGTGTCGGGCGTGATCAGGCCGGCTTCCAGCCCGGCCAGGGCAATGAACGGCTTGATGGTCGAGCCGGGTTCGTAGCCGCCCGCAAGAACGCGGTTGAACAGCGGCCGCTGCGGGTCTTCAAGCAGGCGATTGTAGCGCGCATGGCCGATGCCGTGAACAAAGCGGTTGGCGTCAAAGCCCGGCTTGCTGACCAGCGCCCGCACCCGGCCGGTCTCGACTTCCAGCACGATGACCGCGCCGGCAAAATCACCCAGCGCCTCATAGGCAGCCCGCTGGACATCCAGATCGATATTGAGCCGCAGATCCCTGCCCGGCACCGGATCCTGCCTTTCGAGCACGCGCAACACGCGGCCGCGCGCGTTGGTTTCCACCTGCTCAAGCCCCGACTGGCCGTGCAAAACCGGCTCGTACCAGCGCTCAATGCCGGTTTTGCCAATATGCGTGGTGGCCCTGTAGTTGTCCATTATCAGGCGCTGATAGTCGCTTTGATCCAGGCGGCCCACGTAGCCGATGACGTGCGAAAAAAGTTCGTCGTGCGGATAGTGGCGCATCAGGTACGGCTCGATGTCAACGCCGGGCAGGCGGTGGCGGTGGCTGGCAATGCGGGCTATTTCACGCTCGTCAAGGCTGTTTTTGAGCACAATTTCGGAAAACGGCCGCGACAGGCGACGCTGCTGCATGAAGCGCTCGTATTCTTCGTCGCTGACGGGCACCAGCCCGGCCAGGCGCTCAAGCGTTTGCTCCAGATCTTCGGCCCGTTCGGGAACAATGATCAGCCGGTAGGCGGGCCTGTTTTCGGCCAGCACACGCCCGCGCCGGTCGGTAATCAGCCCGCGATTGGGCGGCAGCGCGCGCAGGCTGACGCGGTTGTCTTCGGCGCGCGCGGCATATTGCGCATGATCACCCAGCTGCAGCATGCCCAGGCGCACGCCGAGCAGCACAATGACCGCGACCATGCCCAGAACCAGCCAGCGCAGGCGGCGATTGACCTGGCCCAGCGACGACTGCATGTCGGCCAGCGCGCGCTTTTTTTTCGACTTGAATTTCATGTTCGGCTGCGCCGCTCGCGCTGGCGCAAGGCGTCCAGGGCCAGAAACACCCACGGCCACAGCAGCATGCCCAGCAGGGGCGCCGTCCACCACTGCCAGCTGGGCCAGCGGTCGCCCACCAGCCCCACCACCCACAGCTGCACAATGCGGTCGTTGAACAACAGCAACATAACCACACCGGCTTGCTGCAGCGGCGGGAAAAAGCGGATGCGCAAACGGAAGCGCTCGACCAGATAGCTGATGATGACCAGCCCCAGCGCCTGCTGGCCGAGCAGGGTTCCGGTCAGCACGTCCAGCACCAGCCCGCCGGCAAAGGCCTGGCCAAGATGGCGCAGCCGGCCGGCTTCAAGGTTCCAGTAAATCAGCACCAGCGCGGCCCAGTAGGGGCGCATTTCCACCACGCCGCCAGGCAGCGGCATGAGCGTGAGCAGCAGCACGGCCACCATAGAGGCGGCCAGCGTAACGGGCGTGCCGGTGCGGGGCCTCATGTCTCACCCTCCAGGTCTTCACTGCCGCCGTCTGCTGAATCATCGGCTGATTTTTCAGGCCCGGCAGCCCCGGAATCATCCTCACGGGAAAGCGGCTGCGGCTGCTCCGGTACTTCGACAATCAGCACATGGCGGGCCCGATCCAGGCGCGCCAGCGGCCGCAGCTCGGCGCGCGCAAAGGCCTCGCCTGTCGGGCGTTCCAGCGACTGCACCTCGGCCACCGGCAGCCCGGCCGGAAACACATCGTCCAGCCCCGATGTCAGCAGGCGATCGCCCGGCTCAAGGTCGACATTCATGGGCAGGTCGTTCAGCTGCAGGCGGTCAATATGTCCGGTGCCGTAGGCCACGGTGCGCAGACCGGTGCGCTGCACCCGCACCGGCAGGGCGTGGTCGGGGTCGGAAATCAGAATGACCTGGGCCGTGTTGAAGCCGGTCTCGTCCACCTGGCCCATCACACCGCGCGCATCCATCACCGGCTGGCCGGTTCTGACCCCGTCGCTGCGGCCGCGATTGACCAGAACGCGGTGCGACCAGGGGTTCAGCCCAAGGTTCATGAGTTCGGCGGTGCGAAATGTCAGGCTGATGCGCTGTGCGGCCCCCAGCAGGGTGCGCAGCTCGTGATTGTCGTCCTGCAGCTCGGCCAGCAGCGCAAGCCGCGCCTGGCTGGCAATGCGTTCCGACTCCAGCGCCCTTATCTGCTGCATGAGGCCGTGATGACTGCGCAGCTGCTCGCCCAGCCGGCGCCCGAGATCAAAAGGCAGTTCAACGACCAAAAACAGCGGCTCGGCGGCACGCCAGGCCGCGGTGCGCATTTTTTGCGCATGGTGGCCGCGGTAGTCGAGCGTCATCAGCACGATGGCCAGCAAACCATAAAAGGCCAGCCGCACCACGCGCGCGCCGGCATCGCTGTCGGCCGGGGCGGCCCGATAGCCGCTTTCGGAAGTCACGACAGAAGTCGGCGGTCGGCAGACCGCCGGTCAACTGGCAAAGAAAAAGTCGCCCTTGTTTTCATCCATCAATTCAAGCGCCCGGCCGCCGCCGCGAGCCACGCAGGTCAGCGGGTCATCGGCAATGATGACGGGCAGGCCGGTCTCCTGGGTCAGCAACTGGTCGAGGCCGCGCAGCAGCGCGCCGCCGCCGGTCAGCACAATGCCCGTTTCGGCCACGTCGGCGCTCAGCTCCGGCGGAGTCTGCTCCAGCGCCGCCTTGACCGCGCCGACAATGCTCGACAGCGCCTCGGCCAGCGCTTCAAGCGCCTCGTTGGAATTAAGGGTAATCATTTTTGGCACGCCTTCGGCCAGGTTGCGGCCCGACACCTGAAGCTCGGTGGCCTCTTCCTGCGGATGGGCGCAGCCGATTTCCATCTTGATGCGCTCGGCGGTGGATTCACCGATGAGCGTGCCGTAGGAGCGGCGCACGTAGTTGATGATGGCCTCATCAAAATGGTCTCCGCCCACGCGCACCGAGTTGGAATAGACAATGCCGTTGAGCGACAGCACCGCCACCTCGGTGGTGCCGCCGCCAATGTCCAGCACCATGGAGCCGCGCGCCTCGTGAATGGGAATGCCGGCCCCTATGGCAGCTGCCATGGGCTCTTCAATCAGAAACACCTCGCGCGCGCCGGCGCCTTCGGCCGACTCCTTGATGGCGCGCCGCTCCACCTGGGTGGACGAGCACGGCACGCACACCAGCACCCGCGGGCTGGGGCGCAAAAAACGCGACGAATGCACCTTCTTGATGAAGTGCTGCAGCATCTGTTCGGTCATGTTGAAGTCGGCAATCACGCCGTCGCGCAGCGGGCGCGTGGTGCGGATATTGCCGGGCGTGCGGCCCAGCATGCGCTTGGCCTCGGTTCCCACGGCAGCCACCGACTGCGGCCCGCCGGGCCCGCGCTCCATGCGCACGGCCACCACGGACGGCTCATTGAGCACGATATCCTGACCGCGCACAAAAATAAGAGTGTTGGCCGTGCCCAGGTCAATGGACAGGTCGTTTGAAAAGATACCGCGAAGTCGCTTGAACATGATTGGGAAAGTGGTCTGCCCTGCCGGCAATGCAAAAGACCGCTAATGTAGCAACGCAGGGCATTTCCGGCAAGTTTAAAATATTGTAAAGGCGGCAGGCCGGGCGGTCATTTGAGTACAATACCGCACTGATTCAACGGCGCAAGAGGCCTGTTCAATGCCGGTGCTTATCTGCGGCTCCATTGCCTACGACACCATCATGGTTTTCCCCGAGCGTTTTCGCGACCACATCCTGGCCGACAAGACGCACATGATCAACGTCTCCTTTATGGTGCCCGAGCTGCACCGCAACTTTGGCGGCACCGCCGGCAACATCGCCTACACCCTGCGCGGCATCGGCGGCCACCCGCTGCCCATGGCCACCGTGGGCGCCGATTTTGACGACTATGCCCAGCGCCTGGACCGGCTGGGCATCGCCCGCGACTACATTCTGCCCCTCAGCGACCACTGGACTGCCCAGGCCTATATCACCACCGACCTGGACGACAACCAGATCACTGCCTTCCACCCCGGCGCCATGAGCGAGGGCCACCGCCAGTCCGTGCCCGTCGATGCCGGCATCACAATGGGCACCGTCTCGCCCGACGGCTATCAGGCCATGCTCGATCATTCGCGACAGTTTCACGAAGCCGGCATTCCCCATATTTTCGACCCCGGCCAGGGGCTGCCCATGTTCAGCGGCGAAGAACTCAGGGAAATGGCCGCGCGCGCCAGCTGGCTGACGGTCAACTCTTATGAATGGGAAATGTTCAAGAACAAAACCGGCTGGACGCTGGACGACGCCCTGGCGAATCTGGCCGACGGGCTCATCGTCACCCTGGGCGGCGAAGGCTCGGCGCTGCACACCCAAGACGGCAAAACACATATCCCGGCCGTAAAGCCTGAAAAAATCGTCGACCCCACCGGCTGCGGCGACGCCTATCGTGCCGGGCTGCTCTATGGCCTCGGCCACAGCTGGAGCCCCGCCGATGCCTGCCGCCTGGGCGCCGTGCTGGGCGCCATCAAAATTGCCTACAGCGGCCCGCAAAACCACCCGGTTTCAATGGACGCGGCCGCAGAAATGTTTGAGCAGGCGTTTGGCAAGCCCCTGCCCCAAGGGTAAACACCCGGCGCGCACGACAAATCTGCGCGTTACATCTATAATTGGCGGCCATGATGCGAACCACTCAGGCTGCCATGATCAAGAACCCGGTTTTTCTGCTTGCCTCAGGCTGGCTGTTTCTCATGACTGCGCAAGCAGCGGAACCGCCGCAGCTGCGCGCTCATGACACCGTTTTTCTGGCACCCCCGGCAGCGTCCCCCAGCTTCACGCTGGAAATGCAAGGCTCCGATCACCGCTGGCGTCTAGAGCTTGATGACAACCTCGAGCCCTTTCAACAACTACCCGCAAAACAGGCAGCCGCGCTGAAGGCCGGCGACAGCCGTTTCCTGCGCGGTCGCATTGCCAACCGCCCCGACAGCTGGATCCGCCTCAACTGGACTGGCCAGCGCTGGTGGGGCGCCATTCATGACGGCAAGGAGCTGTATCTGGCTGACCGGGCAAACAATTTCGACTGGCACGGCCAGAGCCGGCCAGCCGCCAACAACACCGTGCTGTTTCGCGCTTCTGATCTTGAGACGGATATTTTCATTGACCATGCCGGCATCAGCCTTGACGCCAACACGGCACTCGACGGCCGCCTGTCCGCGCCCGCTTCTGATTTGCGCCTCGCAAGCGGTTTTTTGGCCATGCCGGTCACCATCGTTTCCGATGTTGAATTCCAGCAGGAATACGGAAACCAGAACCTCGACATCGTGGCCGGGCGCATCAACTTTGTTGACGGAATCTACTCAAGCCAGGCCGGCTACGGCATTGCGCTGCATCATTATCAGCCGCTGGCCAACAACGGTCCGCTGACCGAAACCGATGCCGGCACACTGATTGAAAACTTCGGAGCTTTCATGTTTTCAGGCAGCGGAAGCAATATCCCCTTTCAGGGCCTGGCCCATCTGTTTACGGCCAGGAGCCAGGATGGAGGCATCGCCGGCATTGCTTACCTCAACGTTTTGTGCAATACGGCTTTTGGCTACGGCATTGACTGGGAAACCGGCTACGGGGAGACCATCCAGGGCCTTGTCCTGGCCCACGAGCTCGGCCACAACTTCAGCGCACCGCACGATGGTGAAGACAGCTGTGCCCATGAAACCGAACGCGGCATCATGAACCCCTCCATCAACGGCTTGCAGGAATTTTCACAATGCAGCCTTGACCATATCCAAAGCGCCGCATCACAAGCTACCTGCATGATCGAACCGGATGACCACAACCTGATTTTTGAAGACCGCTTCGAGTCAAACCAGCCCTGATGATCGCCTGAACCACGCTATGCGGGCGTCCTGAAATCCGGCCAGTTCGCAAAAGCCAATCCTGAGGAATCACGCCATGACCATCACCACCCTGTCCAGCCGGGAGCTGAGCCAAAAAGCCAGGAAAGCCGCAAAAGACGGCCCCGTGTTCATCACAAATCGCGGAAAGCCTGCGCATGTGCTGCTGAGCTACGAAAGCTACCAGCAGCTGAAAAAGCAGCGCCGCAGCATTGCCGATGCGCTGGCAATGCCCGAGGCCGCAGATATTGATTTTGAAGCACCGCGCATATCCGCTGGAGTCAGACCCGCTGATTTGCGCTTGACATCCCCGCCAAAAACCTCAAAAATAGCGGGCTTCCCTGTGGCTACGTAGCTCAGCCGGTTAGAGCACAGCACTCATAATGCTGGAGTCGGTGGTTCGAGTCCACCCGTAGCCACCACCTCTTT
>DATGTG010000207.1:0-2456 GCA_035301965.1 Wenzhouxiangella sp.
GATATGCCGGCTGATCGGCAAAACCGGCTTTTGAATCGCCTGCTTGATTATTACGAAGCGGCCTGCTGGGTGGAGTCACGGCCGTTTGACGGCATTCCGGGCGTCATGAAGGCGCTTGAGGCGCGCGGCATTGCCATGGGAATTGTCACCAACAAGGTCAATCGCTTTGCCCGACCGGTGCTGGAGCAGGCTGGCTGGAGCGCGCGCTTTGGCTGCCTGGTGGCGGGTGACAGCACAAATCTTCCCAAGCCGGCACCCGATCCGGTGCTCATGGCCTGCGAGCTGCTTGAAGTGCCGCCCGGCGAGGTGTTTTTTGTGGGCGATGATCACCGTGATGTGCTGGCCGGCGCCGCGGCCGGAACCCGCACGGTGGTGGCGGCCTGGGGTTATCTGCCGACCGGCGACAATGGCACCGGCTGGGGGGCGGACCGCATGGCGAAGTCGCCGGCGGATCTGCTCACAGCGCTCAACATTCCCGGACCGGTTCATGGATGATCCGCTGGGCTGGCTGCGGGAGAGGATGCTGAAAGCCGGCAATCCCCTGGCCGCTTCGCTGCATTATGCGCCGGACGAACATCAGGACAGAATTCTTGCGCTGCGGGCGGTGCTGGCCGAAATAGCGGCTGTGCCCGATACCGTCAGCGATATCGATGTGGGCCGGCGCAAGCTGGACTGGTGGCGCCAGGCGCTGCGCGAGCGCGCCGCCCATCCGGTCATCGATGCCCTGGTGGCCAGCTCGGCGGCCGACAGGCTGAGCGCCGAATGGTTTGATGTGCTGATTGGCAACGTGCAGGGCACGCTTGAAGCTCCGCGCTTTGAGCGCATGGAAGAAGCCTGGCAGCACTGCCTGGGCATTGGTGGTGAGGCGGCGCGAATCGAGGCTGCGCTTGTTGATGGCCGCATGCGAATATTTGACAGCTGGGCCGCTTTGGGTTCGTTTGGCTATCTGGTCAGGCTGGTTCGTGACCTGGCTATTGACGCGCGCGCCAATCGCTGGCTGGTGCCGCTTGAGCTGCAGGCCGATTATCAGGTTTCACGTCAGGATACAGCGGCAAAATCCGTTTCGCGCGGATTTCACGGCCTGACAAGGGCCTGGCTGGAAGATGGCCGGAACAGGGCGGATTCGGCCCTGGCCGCAACTCCGGCAGACAGCCGCTGGCAGCAGCGCCATTTGATGATTGTTCACGCCATGGACAGGCGCCTGGCCCGTAAAATGGCGCGCCGGCCGGGTCTGATCATGCACAGGCGGGTACACGTCAGCCATTCAGCCAATGTGTGGTGCGCCTGGCGCGCAGCGCGGCGGCTGAAAGTTTCCTGAGGCTAGTCCGAGCTGATGATGTCCGGCCCCTTGCCGGCCGACTTTTCGTACACGCCCTTGCCGATGCGGCGATACTGGGTAAAACCGGCCTGTTCAACCTCGCTGGTTTTGGGTGATTGCGAGTGTTTGCCGGTGATGTTGGGTGCGGAAATGACGCGCCGCGTGGGGTGGCCGCAGTACGGGCACTTCTTCATGGGCGGGTCGCTGATTTTCTGCAATATGGCCACCGGCCGGCTGCAAAAATCACAGCCTGCTCCCGGATTGGTACTGACGTATTCGTAATAGGGCATGCGTCCAGTATACCGTTCGCCGGGTTCGCGAGCACGCCGGCGCAATCCGAATCTGCGACAATCACGCCTGAATCAAGCTGCAGAATCTGACAACAGATGACAAATTCACAAAAGGCAAACTGGCTGGTGACCGGCGCGGCCGGCGCGTTGGGCAGCGAGCTGGTGCGCCAGCTGATCGAACGCGGAGACGATTGTATTGCCCTTGACCGCGATACGGACGCATTAAACAAGCTTCACGACAGCATGGCAGACAAGACTGGCCAAGTACCCGCCCTGATGCCCATGGATCTTGCCGGGGCCTCACCCCAGGACTATGAGCAGCTTGCCGGTGCAATAGAAAGCCGGTTCGGCCAGCTCGACGGACTGATTCACAGTGCCGCGGCCTTTTACGGCCTGCAGCCCCTTGTGCAGCAGCCGCCGGGTGAATGGCTGCAGATTCTGCAGACTTCGCTGACCGCTCCGTATATGCTGGTATCCGTGCTGATGCCGCTGATGAACAGCAGCGCGCGCATTGTTTTTATCGATGATGAGCAAAGCGTTTCCCGACCCGCCGGCTGGGCGGCTTATGGCGTGGCCCAGGCCGGGCGCAGGCAGCTGGTCGAAATCTTGCGGGCCGAGCGCGTGTCCACAGGGCCGCAAGTTCTGAGCGTTGATCCGGGCACGTTTGTCAGCCCGCTGCGGTCTGCCGCGTGGGCGTCCGAGGCGCCCGGCGGCACGGGCAGCGCCAGGGAAGCGGCACAGCGCGTGTTGTCAACAATTCGCGAACAGCGTGAGGAAGGCAAAGTTGCAGGATGATCTCTTTTTAAAAATAATCAATCGTGAACTGCCCGCCGATATCGTCTATGAGG
>DATGTG010000208.1:0-26647 GCA_035301965.1 Wenzhouxiangella sp.
CCGGAAATCACCCAGCCAGCCGGCGCTGTCAATTATTCCCTGAATCATTACTCAGACCCTGGCGCCGCTTTTTACAGCGCTGTCGTCATGATCGGCCCCGGCCTGGCCGGAACCATTGCTTTCGCCGTTGCCGCTGCGGTCGAGTATCTGCAGAAGGCGGCTGCGCGACACCGTGCCGCAGTAGCGCTGGTTCTCATCAACCACGGGAACCGGTATGGCGCTTTCCGCCAGCCGGCCAATCAGTTCATCAAGCAGGCTGTCGGGCGCTATTGCCTCGACAGGCTCAAAGGCATCGCGAAACACCGACTTGCCCGGACTGCTGACGGTGCGCGCCAGCCGCCGGGCCGAAACCATGCCTTCGTACTTGCCGTCGGAGCCAATGACAACCGCGTGATTGCGGTCGTGGCGGCGCATGCTTTCCAGCGCCGCCCGCACGCCCATGCCCGGGCGCTCGAACACGGTGACCTGCTGCCGATCCATGATGTCGCCGGCGGTAAACACGCGCGCCACGTCCACGCCGTAAAAAAACGAGCGGACATAGTCGTTGGCTGGGCCGGTCACAATTTCCTCGGGCGTGCCCACCTGCACCACCTTGCCGTCCTGCATGATGGCCACCCGGTCGCCGATGCGCATGGCCTCATCGAGATCATGTGAGATGAACACAATGGTTCTGGCCCGCTGTCGGTGCAGTTCCAGAAGCTCATCCTGCATTTCGGTGCGAATCAGCGGGTCCAGGGCAGAAAATGCCTCGTCCATCAGCAAAATGGACGGATCGGTGGCCAACGCGCGCGCCAGGCCGACGCGCTGCTGCATGCCGCCCGACAGCTCGTCGGGATAGCTGTCCGCATTGTCGCCCAGACCCACCTGGGCCAGCGCATTGAGCGCATGCGTCCGGCGCTCGGCGCGACCCATGCCCGACACCTCCAGCCCAAATGCGGCATTGTCGGCCACCGTGCGGTGAGGCATGAGGGCAAAGGACTGAAAGACCATGCCAAGCTCGCGCCGGCGCAGCTCGATAAGCTGACGCTGGCTCATTTTTGTAATGTCCCGGCCGCGGATGCGAATGCTGCCGCGCGTGGGCTCCACCAGGCGGTTGAGCATGCGCACCAGCGTGGATTTGCCCGAGCCCGACAGGCCCATGATGACAAACACCTCGCCCGGCCTGGTCGACAGCGTGGCGTCGCTGACGCCAACGGTCTGACCGGTTCTCCTGAATATTTCCGCCTTGCTCCAACCCCGGTTGATCAATGGCCAGGCTGAATCGGGATAAGAGCCAAATATCTTGTACAGGCCCGCGACTTCAATAATCGGGCTTTCGTCCATTGCGAACGCGAATATCCGATGAATATGTGCCTTTCAACCTAACCGACCTTGATGCCGGGTTGCAAACGGGCGCAGGCAAAAACCCCTGTTCAGCGCTTGCGAACCAGCGTCAGCCCGTCACCAATCGGAACCAGGGAAACGTCGACACGCTCCCGCTTGTACAGATATCTGTTGAAGCTCCGGATGGCCTCGGTGCCCGCGCTGGTATCAGCCGCATCAACCACCCGGCCGCTCCACAGGGTATTGTCGAGCATGATCAGCCCGCCGGGGCGCACCAGCTCGTGGCAGCGCTCAAAATAGTCGATATAGCGCTCCTTGTCGGCATCAATGAACGCCAGGTCGAAACTTTCTTCCGCGCCGGATGCCAGCAGGGTTTCCAGCGTTTCAAGCGCGGGGCGCAGCTCCAGCCGAATGCGCTCGGCCACGCCGGCCTGGCGCCAGTAGCGCTGCGCAATGTTGGTCCACTCCTCGCTGATGTCGCAGGCCACGGTGCGCCCATCGGGCGGCATGGCCATGGTCATCGCCAGCGAGCTGTAGCCGGTAAAAGTGCCAATTTCAAGATAGCGCCGGGCGTCCATCAGGCGGGCCAGAAACGCCATGAAACGGCCCTGCTCGGGCGCAATCTGCAAATTTTTCTGCGGCAGCTTTGCCGTTTCCTCGCGCAGCTCCCGCAGTAGCGGATGCTCTTCAAAAACGCTGTCGAGCAGATAGTTCTGCAGGGTCTCATCCAGACCTATGGACAAAGTGCTCATGACCGCTCCGCTTTTGTTTCAGCGTCCTGTTCGGCAACAATGGCCGCAAACGCATTGCGCGTGTAGTTAACCGGCCGTTCGCCGACCAGCACGTTGTCTTCAATGCGAATGCCGCCAAAGGACTGCAGGCGCTCGATGGCATCCCAGGCCACTTTGCCGGCGTGCGGGCCGGCGGCCAGCTTTTCAAGGAATGCCGGAATGAAATACAGCCCGGGCTCAACCGTGACTACGTTGCCGGCCTCAAGCCGGCGGGTCAGGCGCAGGGCCGGATAGTGCTCCGGCGGCGGCAGCGAGTGGCCGTTCGCATCAGCCAGGCCGCCAACATCATGCACCTGAGTGCCGATGAAATGCCCCAGCCCGTGCGGCAGGAAATGCGCGCTGACCCCGGACGCCACCTGCTCCTCGGGTGCCATGCGCACAATGCCCGCCTGTTCGAGAATGGCGGCCACGGCGCGGTGGGCGGCCACGTGCAGATCAACATAGTCCTGCCCCGGCAGCATCCGGTCGGCCAGCTTGCGCTGGGCCTCGTCCATGGCGGCAATCAGGTCACCAAACTCGCCGTGTTCTTCCAGGGTCCAGGTGCGCGTGATGTCGGCCGCATAGCCCCTGTAATCGGCCCCGGCGTCAATGAGAAAGCTGCGCGAATCGTGTGGCCGTTCAGGCAGGCGGAACTGATAATGCAAGACTGCGGCATGGGCATTGAGCGCCACAATGCTGTTGTAGGGCAAATGATCCTGGTCCTGCCCGACCGCTGCCAGATAGGCAAGATGAATTTCCAGCTCGCTGGCGCCGGCCCGGTATGCGTTGGCCGCCGCCAGATGCCCGGCCGCCGACAGGTGGTTGGCCTGCTCGATGCAGCGGCATTCCCAGTCTGTCTTGACGGTGCGGATCTCATCGAGGCGCTGCATCAAATCGGGCGGATTGAGGCTGGCGCCATCGAGCAAATGCCCCAGCGCGCGCTCATCTCCAATCACGGCGGTGGCGCGCTGCTGCGCAAAGCGCTCGTGCCACTGCTCCGGCGCGCTGACAATTTCCACATCCAGGCTTTCGGTCAGCCAGCTGGCCGGCGGCTCGGGCGGCATGTGCCAAAAATCATCGGGCTGGCAAAACCACAGCCGCGGCGTGTCTGCCGGGCGCAGCTCCAGCAGGCAGTCGGCTGCAAAGGGTTGCGGCACCAGGGAAACAAAGGCCCCGTGCGCACGAAACGGGGGCGCCTGATCATCAAACAGCCGGTTTTCCTGCCGGCCGGAATGAATCAGCAGGGCATCATAGCCCAGCTCGTTCAGGATTGCGTCAATTTGCTCGCGCCTATGCGCAATATGCCGCGCATAAAGCGATGCATTCTTATCCGCCATGTTTATCAGCCTCAATCGGTTAGAATTCCTTGTTCGTCATTCTAGCGCTCTGTCGCCACCTGCTTTTGGGCAATGTCCATATATCTCTACAACTCGCTTGCGCGCAAGAAACAGAAATTCGTGCCGCTGGATGCGAAACGCGTCACCATGTACGCCTGCGGTCCGACGGTCTACAGCTACGCCCACATCGGCAACGCCCGGCCAGCCGTAATATTCGACCTGCTCCACAAGGTTCTGCAGCGCCGCTACCCCAACGTGGTTTACGCCCGCAACATCACTGACATCGACGACAAGATCAACCAGGCGGCGGCGGAGCAAAATGTAACCATTGATGTGATCACAGACAGGTTTGCCCAAATCTACCGCAGCGACATGGCGGCCCTGGGGGTGGGCGCGCCAACCGTCGAGCCGCATGCCACCGAACATATTGACGCCATGATCGAAATGATCGGCAAGCTGATTGACAGGGGCTGCGCCTACGAGGCCGAGGGGCACGTGCTGTTTGCCATTGAGCAGGCGCCCGACTATGGCGAGCTGTCGCGGCGCGACAGGCGCGAGATGATCGCCGGTGCCCGGATGAAGGTGGCGCCGTGGAAAAAACATCCGGGAGATTTTGTTCTGTGGAAGCCTTCCGACGAAACCCTGCCGGGCTGGGACAGCCCCTGGGGACGCGGCCGGCCGGGCTGGCATATTGAATGCTCGGCCATGAGCGCTGTCCACCTGGGTGAAGTCATTGATATTCACGCCGGCGGCCAGGATCTGATGTTTCCGCACCACGAAAATGAAATTGCCCAAAGCCGCTGCGCCCACGGCTCCGAGGTGTTTGCCCGCTACTGGCTGCACAACGGCTTTGTAACGGTCGACCGCCAAAAAATGTCCAAGTCGCTGGGCAATACGCTGATTGTGCACGACCTCCTGGAAAACTGGCCGGGCGAGGCCATGCGCCTGCTGCTGCTGTCGGCCCACTACCGCCAGCCGCTCGACTGGTCGGAAACCGCCCTGCATCAGGCCCAGGCCAACCTCGACCGGCTATACGGCCTGTTGCGCGATCACCCGCCGGCCAGCGAGGCTGAAACGGCGCCCGACGAGGAAATCGTCACCGCCCTGGAAGACGATTTGAACACGCCGGCCGCGCTGGCCGCGCTGAATGTTCTGGGACGCCGGATTAGCGACGCCGCAGAAGATGAAAAGCCGCTTTTGGCGGCACGCCTGAAGGCCAGCGCCTCGTTGCTGGGCCTGCTTCAGGCCACGCCCGAAGAATGGTTCAAGCAGCAGCGGGGACCGGCGGCCGACAGCGTGGATGAAGAACAGATCAACGCGCTGATTGCCGAGCGCAACGCCGCGCGCCAGGCGCGCGACTTTGCCACCGCTGACCGCATTCGCGATGAGCTGGCAGAACGCGGCATCGAGCTGGAGGACGTGGCCGAAGGCACGCGCTGGAGAGTTCGGGCATGAGCACGGAAACCGCCCAGCAGGAAATCATCGAGGAATTCTCGCTGCTCGATGACTGGATGGACCGCTACCAGTACCTGATCGAGCTGGGCCGCCAGCTGCCGCCGCTGGACGCATCGGAAAAAACCGACGACCGCCTGCTCGACGGCTGCCAGTCGCAAGTCTGGCTGATTGCCAAAGGCAATGCCGAACGGCTGGAATTCAGGGCCAACTCCGACGCCGCCATTGTGTCGGGCCTGATCGCCCTGCTGCTGAAGGTGTATTCAGGACGCAGCGCGGCTGAAATCCTGGGCTCGCAGCCGCATTTCATCCATGAGATCGGTCTGAGCCGGCATCTTTCCCCCACCCGCGCCAACGGACTCAACGCCATGCTGGGTGAAATCAGCCGCCAGGCAAAAATGGCAATGGCCCGCGCCAGCGCGGGCCATTGAAACAATCCACCCGCCAGCGCGGATGACCCGCGCTGTCAGCGCGTAGCGCGCAGCTGCTTTTGCTTGAGTTCCCAGCGCTCCTGCGCATCAAGGCACATGGTGGCAATGGGGCGCGCCTGCAGACGCGCAAGGCCAATTTCCTCGCCCGTTTCCTCACAATAGCCGTATGAGCCATCGTCAACGCGGCCGAGCGCCTCGTCGATCTTGCCCAAAAGCTTGCGGTAGCGATCACGGGTGCGCAGCTCCAGGCTGTTTTCCGTTTCGCGACTGGCGCGCTCGGCCTCATCGCCCACATCGCGAACCTCGCTGCGGAGGTTGTCGATGGTGGCCTGGGATTCTTCAATCAGGTCATTGCGCCACTGCAGCAGCATTTGGCGGAAATACTCCAGCTGCTGTTTGGACATGTATTCCTCGTCTTCCGAGGGTTTGTAACCTTTTGGCAATTCAACAATTCTGCTAGGCATCTGCACGCGACCTCTTCAAAGCCGTGGTTGTTGCAAACTTGGCGATTATATATCCTAATGTGAGCCCCGAAGCAAGTCACTTGCTTCATAATGAGAAAGCGGCTGCCTCCCGGCCGGCTGAAAAACCGCGCATACCAACGAGTACATTCAATGAAAACCCTGATGCTGGCGCTGATCAAGGCCTACCGCCTGACCCTGTCGCCGCTGGTGGGCGGCCAGTGCCGCTTTGAACCCAGCTGCTCGCTCTATGCCATGCAGGCCATAGAGCTTTATGGCCCGTGGCGCGGCGGCTGGCTGGCCGCCAAAAGAATTTTGCGCTGCCAGCCCTTTTGCGCCGGCGGCAGCGACCCGGTGCCCGGCTACGACAGCGATGAAGTGCAATAGGCTGCAAAAGCCATGAGTCAGCTGGCCAGGCGGCGGATATCGGCGCCCAGCTGGCGAAACTTTTCCTCGATGTTTTCATAGCCCCTGTCGATGTGATAGACGCGATCGATCAGCGTCTCGCCCAGGGCCATCAGCCCGGCCAGCACCAGGCAGGCCGAGGCGCGCAGGTCGGTGGCCATGACGGGTGCTGCGGTCAGCTGCTCCACCCCGCGCACCACCGCGGTGTTGCCCTCCAGCCTGATGTCGGCACCCAGGCGCTGCAATTCAAGCACATGCATGAAGCGGTTCTCGAACACCGTCTCGCGCACGATTCCGGTGCCCCGGGCCACGGCATTGAGAGCCGTAAACTGGGCCTGCATGTCGGTGGGAAACCCCGGATAGGGCGCTGTAGTGATGTCCACGGCCCGCGGCCTCTGGCCGGCCATGTCCAGCTCAATCCAGTCCTGGCCCATGGTGATATGGCCTCCGGCCTCGTCAAGCTTGGCCAGCACGGCGTCCAGCGTGCCGGCATCGGCGTTGAGCGCCCTTACGCGCCCGCCGGTCATGGCGGCGGCCGTTAAAAAAGTCCCCGCCTCAATGCGATCGGGCAAAACCGTGTAGTCAAACCCTGACAGCGACTCAACGCCTTCAATTTCAAGCGTGGTGCTGCCGTGGCCGGAAATACGCGCCCCCATGGAGTTGAGACATTCGGCCAGATCGACCACTTCGGGCTCCTGGGCGGCATTCTCTATCACCGTTGTTCCACGGGCCAGCGTGGCGGCCATCATCAGGTTTTCGGTGCCGGTCACGGTGGCCATGTCCAAAACGATATGAGCACCCTTCAGACGTTTGGCCCGGGCCTGGATATAACCCGATTCCACCCTGATGTCGGCCCCCAGGGCGGTCAGCCCCTTGAGATGCAAATCGACCGGCCGGGCACCAATGGCGCAGCCGCCGGGCAGTGACACCTGCGCCGCCCCCCGGCGGGCCAGCAGCGGCCCCAGCACCAGAATGGATGCGCGCATGGTGCGCACCAGATTGTAGGGCGCAATGTCACTGTCCATGGCGCCGGCGTCCAGCTCAACGGTCATCCTGTCATCCAGCGCCACGCCCACGCCCATCTGGGCCAGAAGCTCAATGGTGGTGGTTACGTCGCGCAGATGCGGCACGCCGTGCAGCCGGCAGGGTTCGCCGGTCAGCAGGGAAGCCATCAGGATGGGCAGAACGGCGTTCTTGGCGCCGGAAATCTCGACCTGGCCCTGCAGCGGACGGCCGCCGACAATGCGAATTTTTGCCATCAGGCCGACTCGTCCGGTGTTTTCAGCTCAAAGCTCATGGCATGGATTTCACGCCCCAGAACATCGCCCACGGCGGCGTGCACCCGGCGGTGGCGCTGCAGGCGCGTAAGCCCGTCAAACTCGGCGCTGACCACGCGGGCCGTATAGTGGACATTGTCGGGGGATTCAATGTTCACTTGCGCGTCGGGCATTGCCTGTAGAATACGTGCTTCGATTGCGGTGACATCCATTGTCCTGATCAAACCGATGGTAAATGCCAGCCGCATAGTCTACCGCAATACCGTGCCACGGCCCGACCGCCTTCTTGACCAATTATGACCCTTTTCTTTGCCCTGCTGAAACTGGTTGCCGGCTTTGTGCTGCTGATGTGGTCGGCCGACCGGCTGGTGGCCGGCGCATCCGCGCTGGCGCGCATTCTGGGCGTGCCGTCGCTTATTATCGGGCTGACCATCATGGGTTTTGGAACCTCGGCCCCCGAAATTGTTGTCTCGGGACTGGCTTCATTCAACAGCCTGCCTTCCCTGGCCATAGGCAATGTGGTGGGCTCCAACATTGCCAACATCGGGCTTGTGCTGGGTTTGTCAGCGCTCATTTATCCACTGGACCTGACGCCGGCCACGCTGTACAGAACCATGCCGGTGCTGGCTCTGAGCATGCTGGCCGCGCTGCTTTTAATGCTCGACATGACCCTGGGCCGCATCGACGGCCTGATTCTGATCGCCCTGCTGATCGTGATGATGGGCGTTGCGGTGTTCCGCACCCTGCATGGCGGCGGACACCGCCCGGCCAGCACCGGGCTGATTGATGAAGAACCTGCCGAAATGGCCACCGGGCCGGCGCTGGCATGGGTGCTGGTCGGGCTGGTTACCCTGTCGCTGAGTGCTCATGTGCTGGTCGACGGCGCAGTTGACCTGGCCCGCATAGCCGGCGTATCCGAGGCGGTCATCGGGCTGACCATCGTTGCCCTGGGCACCAGCCTGCCGGAAACAGCAGCGGCCATCGCCTGCGCCATAAAACGCGAGGACGAGCTGATTATCGGCAACGTCATCGGCTCCAACATCTTCAACACCCTGGGCGTGCTGGGCATTGCCGCCCTGGTGCGGCCCATGCCGGTCGAGCCGGTTCTTGTCACCCGCGACACCGTGGCCATGTGGGCCGTCTTTTTGCTGCTGGCGGGCCTGGCCTGGCGGCGCGGCGGCCACGGACACATCAACCGCGTGACTGCGCTGGTGCTGCTGGTATTCTACCTGGGCTACCAGGCACTGGTCGTCACCCAGGGCCTGTCGACACACTAGCGCTGCCGCTACAATCGAAACCCATGACCGCAGATCACGACCGTTTGCTAAAAGCCGCCAGCGAAGTGCTTGATACCGAAGCACGCGCCATCCAGGCCCTGTCCGGGCGACTCAATGCCGACTTTGTCACCGCCTGCCGGCTGATTCTTTCTGCCCAGGGCCACGTGGTGGTCACCGGCATGGGCAAGTCCGGACACATCGGCCACAAGCTGGCGGCCACGCTGGCCTCCACCGGCACGCCGGCCTTTTTTGTTCATCCGGCCGAGGCCAGTCATGGCGACCTGGGCATGATTGCCGCCAAGAGCATTGTGCTGGCACTTTCAAATTCGGGCGAAACCGAAGAGGTTGTGCGCCTTCTGCCCGGCCTCAAGCGGCTGGGCGTCGGCCTGATTGCCATGACCGGCAACGCCGGCTCTACGCTGGCCAGGCACGCCGATGTCCACCTGGACACCAGCGTTGACCGTGAAGCCTGCCCGCTGGGCCTTGCGCCCACGGCCTCCACGGCCGCCCAGCTGGCGCTGGGTGATGCGCTGGCCATCGCCCTGCTTGACGCGCGCGGATTCACCGCCGAGGATTTTGCCCGCTCGCATCCGGCCGGCAGTCTCGGCAAACGCCTGCTTTTGCGCATTGGTGACGTCATGCATAAGGGCGAAGACCTGCCCACCATAGAAATGAATCAGAGCATTGCCCAGGCCATCATGCAAATGACCCACAGCCGCCTGGGCATGTGTGCCGTTGTCGATGCCAGGGGGCAGCTGGCCGGCGTGGTGACCGATGGTGATCTGCGCCGCAACGTCGAACAGCTGGGCGATATCCGCACGCGCGCCGTCAAACACATCATGACCCGCAACCCGCGCACCATCCGCGTGGACGAACTGGCCGCCGCCGCCGCCGAACTGATGCAGAACCACCGTATTCAGGGCCTGCTGGTGCTTGATTCCGGCGATGAACTGGTCGGTGCGCTCAACTTTCAGGACCTGCTCCAGGCGGGTGTGGTGTGAACAGCACAATAAAACTGGCCATTTTTGATGTCGATGGCGTCATGACCGACGGGCGCCTTGTCTATACCGACAGCGGCGAGGAGCTCAAGTCCTTTCACGCCCGCGACGGGTTGGGGCTCAAGGCGCTGATGCAAAACGGCATTGAAGTGGCCATCATGACCGCCAGGGAATCCCCGGTGGTGACCCGCCGCGCCCGGGAGCTGGGCATAAACCACGTCCTGCAGGGCTGTAGCGACAAGGGGCAGGCGCTGGAACAGCTGCTGGCCAGGCTCAGCCTGAGCGCCGCCCAGTGCGCCTACGCAGGCGACGACCTGGTCGACTGGCCGGCCATGCGCCAGTGTGCGTTCAAGTGTGCGCCGGCCGATGCCGCCGAATGGATCAGGCGCCGGGCCGATTTTGTCAGCGTTCATGCCGGCGGCCGTGGCGCGGTGCGCGACATCTGCGAACGCATACTGGCCACTCAGGGGCTGCTCGACAGCTGGCGGACGCAGTTCACGTGACCTGGCGCACGGTGCTCATTGCCTGCCTGGCTCTGGGTGTGGCGCTGGGCATTCGCTGGTTTATCCCGGCCGACCGCAGCGCCACGCCGCCCATCTCGATTCCCGACACGCGCTTTGACTACACGCTGACCGATTTTGACGCCCTGTTTCGCGACGCCGACCAGCAGGTCGAGCTGACGCTGTCGGGGCCGCGACTGGAGCATATTTCGGCCGAGCGGGTGGCGCGCCTGATCGAGCCCGTTTTCCATATTGAGCCGGAGGCCGCCGACTGGCGCGGACGGGCCGACAGCGGGCGCATTCTCCGCGACGACGAAGTGCTGATTCTTGAAGGCAATGTCATGTTCCACCACCGCGACCCCGACGGGCCGGTCGAAATCAGCGCCGAGCAGCTGCGCTACGACCGGCGGGCACGTACAATCACGTCAACCCGGCCCGTCACGGTTGAACAGGCCGGATCGTTGCTGCAATCAGGTGGTCTGATCATTGAGCTGGATGACGACATGCTGCGCCTGACCAATGGAGTTCATGGTGAATTTGATCCGCCTGCTGAAAATTGAAACCGCCCTGCTGCTGGCCGCGCTGCTGGCCACCGGCGCTGTCGCCCAGGTCAATGACCGCATTTTCATCGATGCCCAAAGCACCCGTTTTGACAACGAGCGCGGCGCCCTGCACCTGCAGGAAAACGTTCGCATTACCCGCGGCAACATGGAAATCAACGCCGATGAAGGCTGGGCTTTTCGCAGCGACAACAGCCTGCAGCAGGTCGAGCTTGCCGGCAGCCCGGTCACATGGCGCGCCGTGACCGAAGACGGCAGCACAACCAGCGGGCGGGCCGACCAGGTTGTCTACGACCCGCGCGAGCGCACCATCACCCTCATCGGCAATGCCTTTGTGGAAGAGCCGCGCGGCTCCTTTTCGGGCCACCGGCTCACCTACAACATTGACACCCAGGCCACCGAGGGCCAGGGTGGCATTCACATGGAAGTCGAGGCAGACGTGTCCGAAAAGCCCGCAGACAGCAATAACAATAATGATGACCGCAATGATTCGCGGCAGGACTGAAGCATGCTCATAGCCACCAACCTGGCCAAGCGCTATCGCGGGCGCACGGTTGTGCAAGGCATGTCCATGCAGGTTGACACCGGCGAAATCGTCGGACTGCTCGGCCCCAACGGCGCCGGCAAAACCACCTGCTTCTACATGATTGTGGGGCTGGTGGCCGCCGACGGCGGCACCATAGAACTGGACGGGCAGGACATCACCCGCGCCAGCATGCACCGCCGCTCGCACGCCGGGCTGGGCTATCTGCCCCAGGAGGCATCAATTTTCAGGCGCCTGTCGGTGGCCGACAACATCATGGCCGCCCTGCAGCTGCGCCGCGACCTGGACCGCCGCCAGCGACACCGCGAACTGACCCGTCTGATGGAAGAGTTTGCCGTTGGCCACCTCGCCCGACAGCCCGGCATCAGCCTTTCGGGCGGCGAACGGCGGCGCGTTGAAATTGCCCGCGCCCTGGCCGCCAATCCGTCCTATATTCTGCTCGATGAACCCTTTGCGGGCGTCGACCCCATTTCGGTCGGCGAAGTGCAGCGCATTGTCCGCCACCTGACCGAGCGCAACATCGGCATTCTGATTACCGACCACAGCGTGCGCGAAACGCTGGGCATTTGCGATCGTGCCTACATCATCAGCGAAGGCCGGCTTTTGACCCACGGCAGGCCCGATGAGGTTCTGGCCGATGACAACGTGCGCAATGTTTATCTGGGCCAGGAATTCCGTCTCTGACAGCCCTGTTGCCGGCCACTGTTGCCTGTACCTTTTCTGACGTAGAATCAAAAACATGAAGCAAGGAGCGCGTCTCCAGCTCAAGCTGGGCCAGAAAACCCGACTGGCGCCGCAGCTGCGGCAGGCCATCGCCTTGCTGCAGCTCAATCGCGGCGACCTGCACCAGACCATTCGCGAGGCGCTGGACACCAACCCCCTGCTTGAGCGCGGCGACGGCGACCAGTCCGACAGCGTCAGTGACGACTTTGCCGAACATGATGCCGACACGGACACGTCCACCGGCGAAATCGACGACGCGTTTGGCGAGGAATATAACGAGGACTGGGGATTTGACGACCTGCCCGACGGCTTCTCCCCGGTCGGCGACAGCGCCCCCGATTACGATGAGTTCATCAGCAACCCGGCTGATGAAACGCTGCAGCATCATCTTTTGTGGCAGGTCAACCTGGCCGGCTTCAGCGACACCGATGAAGCCATCGCCCAGGCCATTGTCTACGCGCTGGACGAAGACGGCTATCTGCACGACGACCCGGCAACGCTGCGCGCCTCGCTGGCGCCCGAATGGCTGGTCAGCGTCGAGGAGATTGAAGCCGTCCTCAAGCGGGTGCAGCATTTCGAACCGCTGGGCGTTGCCAGCCGCAGCATATCCGAAAGCCTGCTCATACAGCTTGAAGCCATGCCGGTTGATACGCCCGGCAGGCAGCTGGCCTGCCACCTGGTCAAGCACTACCTTGAACTGCTGGGCGAACAAGACATACCCAGACTGGCCAGAGCGGCCGGCGCAAGAAACAAAGACGCCAGGCGAGCCCTGGATGTCATCCAGCGCTGCAATCCGTACCCGTGCGCGCGCTTTGTCGACCATGAAAGAAGCTATGTCATCCCCGATGTCTATGTGCACCCCTTGCCACACGGCTGGCAGGTCACCCTCAACCCCGACAACGCGCCGGCGCTGCGCCTCAACCCGATGTACACCCGACTGGCCAGGGAAGCGCGCGGCAGCGACCGGAAATACCTGCGCGACCGTATGCAGGAAGCCCGCTGGCTCATCAACGGCCTGGAAATGCGCAACCAGACCCTGCTGGCCGTCAGCAGCGCCATAGTCAATCGCCAGTCCGATTTTTTTGAGCACGGCGAAAAGGCCCTCAGGCCGCTTTTGCAGCGCGAGGTTTCAGAGCAGGTCGGTGTTCATGAATCAACCGTCTCGCGCGCCACCACCGAAAAATACATTCACACCCCGCGCGGCATTTTCGAGCTCAAGTATTTCTTTTCCACCGGCATTGACAGCGGAGACGGCCAACAGGTATCGGCCACCGCGGTCAAGGCCCGGCTGCGCGATCTGGTCAGCCAGGAACCGCCCGAAAAACCCTTCTCCGATCAGGCGCTGGCCGACCGGCTGGCTGAGAGCGGCATCCGACTGGCCCGGCGCACCGTGGCCAAGTACAGGGAGCAGCTGGGAATCCCCGGTTCAGCCAGGCGCCGCAAGCCGGCACAGCCCTCTTCCTGACAGCGGTTTGGCCACAAGCCGCAAAACCGCTGTCAAAGCCCCCGAGCAGGAACTTTTCTTCATCCTGGGTTACCATGAACACGGTGCAAGTCTATAGCCATGAGCAATCAAAGGGAAAAGCTGATGCAAATAGAAGTTACCGGTCAGAACATGGACATTACCCAGGCGCTGCGCGCCTACGTGTCCGAAAAATCCAAACGCCTGGAAAGACGCGTAGACAATCTCATGTCGGCGCGTTTTGTCCTTTCTCTTCAGAAAGTCAGGCATGTTGCCCAGGGCACGCTCACCATCAGTGGCCGCCCGCAACCCATTCACGCCGAAGCCGACGCCGAAGACATGTATGCCGCCATCGATGCTCTGATGGACCGGCTCGACAAGCGCGTGCGTCGTTACAAGAGCAAACTGACAACCCAGCGCCAGGCCCCGCCGGCCGAAGGGTTGTGAAGCCGAAGTCCTGAATTGCCCCGGGTGTAGCCATGCAGCTCGTTGATGTCCTAGCAGCCGACCGCATTGCGGTCGACATTTCAGTATCAAGCAAAAAAACACTGCTGGAAAAGCTGTCCGCCCTGCTGGCGACAGCGCCCGGCAGCGCGCCCTCGCGCACCATTTTCGACAGCCTGTGCCAGCGCGAGCGTCTTGGCTCCACAGGCCTTGGCCACGGGGTGGCCATCCCCCACGGCCGGGTAGACAGCCAGCAGGAAGTGGCCGGGGCCATGGTGCGGCTCAGGCAGCCCATCGACTTCAATGCGCCGGACAGCCACAAGGTCGATCTGTTTTTCGCGCTGGCCGTTCCACAACGCTGCACCGATGTCCATCTGCGCCTTCTGGCGGAAATGGCCCAGCTGCTGGGCCAGCAAGAGCAGCGCACAATGCTGCGCGAGGCCAGTGACGCCGACGATCTGCTGCGTCTGCTGACAGCCGACACCGTCAAACTGCAAGCCTGATGTCTCCGCAGCTGACGCTTGCTGACCTGTTCGAACAATTCAGCGAGCGCCTCGGCCTGCGCTGGATCAGCGGCCAGCCCGAGGCTGCCCGGCGTCACATCGAGCCGGCGGGCATCCACTCGCGTCCATCGCTGGTCGGCTTTCTTACGCCCATTCATTCAACCCGCATCCAGGTCATCGGCCGCGAGGAACACGACTGGCTCAAGCGCCTGGGCAAAACTGCCCGCAAGCAGACCCTGGCGCTCATCATGGATGAAAACCCGGTTGTTCTGATTGTCAGCAACGATCTGGAAGTGGACGAGGCGCTTGTTGCGCTGGCCGGCCAGCGCAACGTGCCGCTGCTGGCTTCGACCTGCAACGACTGGGAGCTGGTCAGCGTGCTTCGCTATCACGTGTCCAGAAGACTGGCGCCGCGCCAGACCCTGCACGGTGTGTTCATGGAGCTATTTACCCTGGGCGTGCTGATATCCGGCGAATCCGGCACCGGCAAAAGCGAACTGGCGCTTGAACTTCTGACCCGCGGACACCGCCTGATTGCAGATGATGCGCCGGAATTCACCCAGCTGACCCCCGACACCATCGAAGGCGCCTGCCCGCCTGTGCTCAAGGACTGCCTGGAAGTTCGCGGTCTGGGCATTCTCAACATCCGGCGCATGTTCGGCAACACGGCCATCAAGGACAGCAAGCGCCTGCGGCTGATCATTCACCTGCATCTACCCGATTCCAGCCGGCCCGAACCCGACCGGCTGGCCGGAAACACCAGCCACCAAAAAATTTTTGGGCTCAGGATTCCGCAAATCAACCTGCCCGTTCTTCCCGGCCGCAACATGGCCGTGATTGCCGAAGCGGCGGTGCGTGATTTCATGCTGCGCATGAAGGGTTTTGACGCGGCCGCCGAATTTGTTGAAAGACACGCCCAGTTTCTGACGGATAACGCATGAACAGTCCGCTGGTCATCATTTCAGGCCTGTCGGGCAGCGGCAAAACCGTGGCCCTGCAGGCTTTGGAAGATCTTGGCTACTACTGCGTGGACAACCTTCCCGGCGGACTGCTCGGCGCCCTGGCCAGCGAAGTTCGCAGCCAGCCCCGGCGCTACCCGCGCGTGGCCATAGGCATTGATGCGCGCAGCGGCCAGGACGGCCTGGAGCGGCTGCCGGAGCTGCTTGACTCCATGCCCGGAGAAAGCCCGTTCGAGCTGCTGTTTCTGGACACCGAGCCCAATGTGCTGGTCCAGCGCTTCAGCGAAACCCGCCGCCGCCACCCACTCAGCGAGCTGGGCGGCATACAAACCGCCATTGAAGCCGAACGCAAGCTGCTGGCGCCGGTGCGCGAGCGCGCCGACTGGATCATTGACACCTCCGAAAGCAATATCCACCAGCTGCGCCGTGAAGTCTGGCGCACCATAGGCGTCACCGACAACCAGTCGGTCCAGTCGGTGGTGCTGCAGTCATTTGGCTTCAAACACGGCGTGCCGCGCGATGTTGACCTGGTGTTCGATGCCCGCGGCCTGCCCAACCCGCACTGGGAGCCCGATCTGCGTGCCTGTTCCGGACTTGAGCAGCCGGTGCGCGAATTTCTCGAATCACACGCCATCGTTGATGAATTCTGCTCCGACGTACTCACTTTTGTGCGCCGCTGGCTGCCCGCCCTGGCCGAGGACCAGCGCAGCCTGGTCAGCGTATCGGTCGGCTGCACCGGCGGCCAGCACCGCTCGGTGTACGTCATCGAGCGCCTCGCGCAGGCGCTGCGCGACGACGGCGCCCGCGTTCTGGTTTCGCACCGGGAGCTGGAAAAATGACCGGCGTTGTCGTTGTTAGCCACGGCAATCTTGGCAACACGTTCAAAAATGAAATTGAAAATATTCTTGACCACCCCGTGCGCCTGAAAACGGTGGCCGTCAGCTACCGGGCCAGCGTTGAACACACCCTGGCGGTCATTCATGAGGCCATCAGGGCCGCCATTGACGGCCAGGGTGTTCTGCTGCTCACCGACCTGCCCGGCGCCACGCCGCACAATCTGGCCTGTCAGGCTGCACAGGAACAGAACATTCCCGTTGTTTCCGGGGTCAATCTTTCCATGCTGCTGAAAGTTCTCAACCACTGCGAAAAGCCTCCGCATGACCTGGCCGGCCTGGCTGCGCGAGGGGGGCGTCAAGGAATCCTGCAGGTATGAAAAAGCTGGATATCGAGCTTGTCAACCGGCTGGGTCTGCACGCCCGGGCCGCCAGCAAGCTGGTACAGACCGCTGCGCGCTTCGACAGTCAAGTCTGGCTGACCCACAAGGACAAGCGCGTCAACGCCAAGTCCATCATGGGCATGCTGCTGCTGGCCGCACCCTGCGGCAGCGTGCTGACGCTGGAAGTCGAGGGCAGCGACGAGGAAGAGGCTGCGCGGGCCATAGTCGACCTGGTCAGCAAGCGTTTTGGTGAGGACGAATGAGCCTGGCGCTGACCGGCACCGGCGTGACCTCCGGCATTGCCATGGGCAAGGTGCGGCGCATCGCGCCCGGCGAACTCACCCTGCCCGAATACTCCATCGAAACCGCGGCCATCGATGATGAAATTGCCCGCCTGCGCCAGGCGGTGCAGCGCAGCGATGACTTTCTGGCGCGCATCCTCGAACGCATTGACGACACCGGCGGCGAAACCGCGCGTGAGCTCATCGAGGTTCACCGCCTCATGCTGCATGACCCCATGCTGATTGAAACCGCCTGCGAGTCCATACGCACCGAACGCATCAACGCGGAATGGGCGCTGGCGCAGCAGGGCGAGATTCTGCAGGAAAAATTTCAGCGCATCGACGATGACTATCTGATGCTGCGCGGCGAAGACCTGGAGCAGGTCGTCAACCTGGTGCAGCGCGAGCTGGCCAGCCGCACGTCCAGCCTGCTGGAAATACCCGAGCCGCGTCATCTCGAAGACACCATACTCGTGGCGCCCGAGCTGACGCCGGCCGACATGACCATTCTCAGCCAGCGGCGCGTATCCGGGCTCATTACCGAACACGGCGGCCTGTGGTCGCACACCGCCATTCTGGCCCGCAGCCTGGAAATCCCCATGCTGACCGGCGTTCACCACGCCGCCGAGCTGCTCATGGACGGCGAAGCCGTTGTGCTGGACGGACACTATGGCGCGGTGCTGGTCAACCCCGACGAAGGGCTCAGGCGCCACTACAGCGAAAAGCTGGCCAACAGCCGCAAGCATCACATTGAAATGGAAAGGTTTCTGTCCAGGCCGTCGAAAACGGCCGACGACAAAACCTTCCACATTTGCGGCAACGCCGAACTGCCCATGGAGTTCCGCCGCTGCATGGCGGCCGGTGTCGAAGGCATCGGTCTGATGCGCACGGAGTACCTGTTTCTGGACGACCACATTCCCGACGAGCAGGAACAATACCGCGCCTACCGGCGCGCCATCCGCACCATGGGCGGCAAGCCGGTCACCATTCGCACCGTGGATGCCGGCAGCGACAAGCTGCCCGACGCCATCGCCATGAAGCTTGGCACCAACCCCGCGCTGGGCCTGCGCGGGCTGCGCCTGTCGCTGTCCATCACCGACCTGCTCAAAACCCAGCTGCGCGCCATTTTGCGCGCCTCCGTCGACGGGCCGGTGCGCATTCTTCTGCCCATGCTCACCACCGTCGATGAAATCGGCCGTGCCCGGCAGCTGATTGCCGAATGCCGCCGGTCGCTGCGCGCCGAAGGCATTGCCATCGACCCCGAACTGCCGGTGGGCGGCATGATAGAAACCCCGGCCGCAGCGCTCAACGTCGACGCCATGGCCACCGAGCTGGACTTCATGTCCATAGGCACCAATGACCTGATCCAGTATGTTCTGGCCATAGACCGCCAGGACGAAATGGTGGCCTATCTTTACGACCCGGCCAACCCGGCCGTTCTCGAGCTGATTGCGCGCATCGTCGAAAGCGGCCGGCGCCATGACACCGAAGTGAGCGTGTGCAGCGAGCTGGCGGGTGATGCGCATACCGCGCGCCTGCTTTTGGGGCTGGGCGTGGCGCATTTCAGCATGCCGCCGGCCCATGTTCCTGCCGTCAAGAAAAGCCTGACCGAGGCCAGCGCCGACCGCTGCCGTGAAATTGTCGAGCGTTTCAGGCGCGCGGGCCACCAGGACGGGCATCGTCTCATCAAGGAACTGCAGGAAGACGGCGGCGTCCGCTGATCGGGCGCGGGCAGCGCCGCCGCAAGGCTAGCTGGTAACCTGGTCGCGCACGTAGACCGGTGCCACCTCCCAAGCGGGCACCCCGGCCGAGTTTTTTGCCAGGGCCAGCACAGCCTCGGCACCGGGCCAAATATCAGGCCGGCGCGCGGCAATTCGACCAGCCAGCGCTTCTTCAATCTGCCCGCTGTACACATCCAGACCCGGACCGGCCACCCGCCAGTTACCGTCAACCGGCGCCACCAGCCGCTCGGGCGCCAGCACGGCCTCATCTGCAAGCGGCACATGCCGGCCGTCAACTGCCTCAAACCAGCCGGCGTACACCTCGTTCATGCGCGCGTCCAGCACGGCAAGAATCCGGCGGGCCTGAAAATTCGGATCGGCAGCATGCGCCAGCGCCTGAAGGGTTGAAACCATGTGCACCGGCAAATCATGAGCCAGGGCAATGCCCTGGGCCACGGCCATGCCTATGCGCAGGCTGGTGAACCCGCCCGGCCCGCGCGATACCGCCACCGACTCCAGATCGGAAAACCCGACGCCGGCAGCGGACATGAGATCGCGTATCCACGGCAGCAGCAGCACAGCATGATCACGCGGCGCATGCGCCTCGCGCACTGTTGTGCGCTCGCCGACCTGCAGGGCCACCGAACAGACATCCGTGGCGGTTTCAATTCCCAGTCTGATCATTTTCTCAGGCACTCGCGCAAAAAGGTGGCCGCTTCCTCGGCCGAGCCGGCCCTGCGCATGGGCGGCAGGCTGTCAAGAAATATACGGCCGTACGACTTTTCCGTCAGGCGCGGATCGCCCAGCACCAGCACGCCGGCGTCATCCGACTTGCGAATCAGGCGCCCGGCCCCCTGCTTGAGCGCCAGTACAGCCTGCGGCAGCTGAACGCTGACAAACGGGCTTTCGCCGCGCTGGCGCACAGCATCCAGCGTGGCTTCAAGCACCGGGTCGTCCGGCGCGGCAAACGGCAGCTTGTCTATCACCACCATGCTCAGCGCCTTGCCGGGCACATCCACGCCTTCCCAAAAACTGGCGGCGCCCAGCAGCAGGCTGCGCGGCGTCTTTGCAAACCTCGACAGCAGCACCTGGCGCGGCGCATCCTGCTGCACAAACAGGTTGTAGTCGGAATTGGAGCGCAGCCAGCGCGCCGCCGCCTGCAGGGCTCGATGCGAGGTGAACAGCAAAAATGTCCGCCCGCCAGCCGCTGCCAAAAGCGGCAGAATCTTTTCCATCAGCGCCCCGGTATGCGCGGGGCTGCCCGGATTGGGCAAGCCGTCGGGCAGCCACAGCCGGCTTTGGCGGGCATAGTCAAACGGACTTTCAATGACCAGTTCGGTTTCCGGCGCCAGGCCCAGGCGGCGAGTGTAGTGCCCGAACTGTCCCTTGACGGCCAGCGTGGCCGAAGTCATAACCCAGTTGGCGGGCACCTGCTCGCGCAGTTCTCTGAGCGGCTCCGATACATCCAGCGGCGTCAGGTTAAGCTGAAAACGGCCATTGTTGTTGGTAAACCAGCGCACATGCCCGCTTTTCCCGGCCAGAAAGCCCGTGAGGTTTTCATGCAGGCCAACGGCCCGCTCGCCGCAGTTGTCCACCTCACGGCTGCTGCCTTCCAGAGCCTCCAGCGCCGCAGCCAGTTCCTTCAGGGTTACGGTCAGCTTCTCAAGCTGGCCGACCACGCCACCCAGCCTGGAATACTCGCCGCGGGCGGGAAGGTCGGCAAAAGTGCTCACCGCCTGGTCAACGATCGAGCGCAGCGCGGCCACAGGGGCCTGCAGCAGTCTGATGCCGCCCGTTACGCCGCTGGCTGCCGCCAGCGTTTCACGGGCCAGCTCGCGCAGCTGCCAGGCGCTGATCCGGCGCGAGAAAAACCGCATGGCGGTGTCTGGCACCTGATGCGCCTCGTCAATCACCACGGTTTCGGCGCCGGGCAAAACCTCGCCAAACCCAGCCTGCTTGAGCGCCATGTCGGCAAACAGCAGATGGTGGTTGACAACCACAATATCGGCATCCTGCGCCCGGCGCCGGGCCCGGACCAGATGGCAGTCCTCAAAGAAGGGGCATTCCTTGCCCAGGCAGTTGTCGGGCGTGGAGGTCACCAGCGGCCACACTTTGGAATCGGACGGAATCTCTTCAATTTCACTGATTTCACCGCGCACGGTGTGGCCTGCCCAGCGCTGCACAATGCGCAGCTCGTCCATAAAGCCGGCGTATCTTTCCGGCGCCGACACGTGCTGTTCAAGGCGCTGGCGGCAGAGGTAATTGCGCCGCCCCTTGAGCAGGGCGGTTTTGCGCTCAACCCCCAGCGCCTTGATGGCCAGGGGTAAATCACGCCAGTACAGCTGATCCTGGAGATTGAGCGTGCCGGTCGAAATGATGGTGCGCTGATCGCGCAGCAGAACCGGCACCAGATAGGCCAGCGTCTTGCCGGTGCCGGTGGCCGCCTCGGCAATCAGGTCGGTGCCCTCGTTCAGGCAATCCTCAATTGCGCCGGCCAGCGCCTGCTGACCGGGCCGGGGCCGGAAGGAAGGCAGAACCCGGGCGATGGCGCCGTCCGCTTCAAATGCGCCCGCCAGTTGCACCGCTCCGGTCATGAACCTCTCCCGCCGTCCGACGCAGTCCCGGGCGCCTTGGGGCAGGCCTCTGCCTCGTTCCATGCGCGCACGGCGCCCTTCATGTCGCCGGCCCCTTCGCGCGCCAGTGCCACCATGCGCCAGCTGCGCCGGCACTGATCGGCGCTGTTGCCTGCCGCAGCGCGCGCCCGTTCGGCAAAGCCTTCCGCCCGAGCCCAGTGGCCCAGCGCCAGCTGAACCTCGGCCATGCGCCCGAGCAGCTGCGAGTCGCGGCTGTCCATGCGCAGGGCGCGCTCAAGAAGCGTTTCAGCCCTGGCCAGGTCACCTTCCGACCGGGCCCGGTCGGACTCGCGTTCAAGTTCCGTCAAGGCCGGGTTGCGCAACGCGGACCCGGCTGCACTCGCATCAGTCTGCGCGGCCGAAGGCGCGCGCACCCGCTCGTCAATCGACGGCTCATCCTCCCTGGACTGCCAGCTGCAAGCGGCGAGCAGGCACAGCGCACACGCCATCAGCCACGCCGTGGCCGTCCGGGCGAATGCATGCAAAAATCTGTTCCGGGGGCTGCCAGCAACCATCATTCGGTCATGTTACCTGTATTGAAATGCCTTGTTGGCTGCACAGGCTAGCGCCGCACGCAATCCGAAACGTCTGCCGGCTGGCTGCCGGCCACAAAAGGCACGGCCAGCGCATTGGCGCAGGTCTCGTCTGCCAGCAGCGGACTGGGCCAGTCCACCCAGAACCATTCAATGGAGCCAGGCTCGGCCAGGCGTGGCGCGCGGGTGGGCAGGCCATTGAAAAGATGGGCCCACACGGGCAGCGCGCTGCTGGCGCCGCCCACGCCGGCCGGCCGGTTGTCGTCGCGCCCGGCCCACACCACGCCCAGATAATCCTCGCTGTAGCCGGCAAACCAGGCGTCGCGCTGGTCGTTGGTGGTGCCGGTTTTTCCGCGCACGCCGCTGTCGCTCTCCAGCAGCCCGGCCAGCGACCGGGCCGTGCCGTGAGTCACCACCCGGCGCAGGGCAAAATCAACCAGCGCCAGCGCTTCGCGCTGCGGCAGCGAACGCAGCCGGGTCGGATAACGCGCCCTGGTGCGGCCATCGGCGCCCACCACTTCGCGCACGGCTCTCAGCGGCGCGGCATAGCCGCCCGAGGCAATGGGCTGATAAAGCTGAGCCACCTGCAGGGGCGTCAGCTCAACAGCACCCAGCAGGGCCGCTGGATGCCGCGCCCTGCCGGCATCCACGCCCAGCTGGTTCATCAGCGCAAAAAGAGCGTCCACGCCCACGTCCAGCCCCACCCTGACGCTGGCCTGGTTATGCGACTTTTCCAGTGCGGCCAGCAGCGGCACCGTGCCATGGCTGACGCGATCATGATTGACCGGCTGCCAGGCACCAAAGCCGGGCACCTCCAAAGTGACCGGCTCGTCTTCAACGGGCGTCAGCAAGCTGAACCGCTCCGGCTTGTCCAGCGCCAGCAGATACACCAGCGGCTTGATCACCGAACCCACCTGGCGGCGGGCATCAATGGCGCGGTTGAAGGCGCGCCGGCCGCGCTGCCGGTCACCGGCCAGCGCCAATACCTCGGCACTGTCGGGCTCGACCACAACCACCGCCCCCTGCAGCGCCCCGGCCTCCGCTTCGGCTTCCGTCAGTCCCCGCGCAAGGGCGTTTTCAGCGCGCAGCTGGACCGACGGCGACAGCGTGGTAAAAATTCTCAGCCCGGAAGCGCGCAGGTCGCGATCGCGATAATCGGCGCGCAGCTGGCGGCCGACCAGATCCAGAAAAGCCCCATACTGGCTGGCGCCGCTGCTCAGGTCGGGCCGCAGCCCCAGACCGGCGGCCTGCCGGCGCTCCATTTCGGCCCGGTCAACCAGGCCGGTTTCATGAAACATGGCCAGCACGCGGTTGCGGCGCTGGCGTGCCCGATCGGGGTTGCGCAACGGGTGATACCACGAAGCGCCGCGCACCATGCCAATTAGAAGCGCCACCTGTCCGGCGTCCAGCGACTCAATCGGCTGGCCAAAATAGTATTCGGCGGCGCGCCCAAAGCCGTGAATGGCCTTGCGGCCGTCATCGCCCAGATAAACCTCGTTGATCCATGCCTCGAGAATTTCCGCCTTTGAGAAATGCCGCTCAAGACTGATTGCCATGATGGCTTCGTTGAACTTGCGCAGAAAGCTGCGCTCCTGAGTCAAAAAAAGATTCTTTGCCAGCTGCTGGGTAATGGTGCTGCCGCCCTGCACCAGCCGCCCGGCACGCAGATTGGCCCAGGCGGCGCGCGCCAGGCCGTTGATATCGATGCCGTGATGGTGCTTGAAGCGCCGGTCTTCCACCGCCTGCGCACCGGCCACCAGCAGCGGCGGCAGCTCATCCAGCTTCACCGGCGTGCGAATACGGTCATCCAGCGGCAAAATGCGCCCCAGGCGCGCCGGCGGCAAGCGCAGGCTGGTGCGGCCCGGCAGCTCCACGCGTGCACCGCGAACAATGATTTCGGCCTGCTGCGCCGGCTGGCGCCCGTCGGGGAAAACAAACGCCGGCACGTGCAGCCTGATGCGGTTGCCGCTCAGGCTGAAGCGTCCCGGCACGGCCGGATCACCGCTGCGCAAGCCGGCCGCCTCAATTTCAACCAGCAAATCCCGGCGCTGCATTTCCATGCCGTCATGCAGCTCCAGCGGGCGGGCGTAAACATGGCTGGTTTCCGTCAGATGGTGGTCGGCAAAACGCTGCGTTGTCTGACGATCCACCCACCACACCCACGGCCCCAGCAGGCCCGCCGACAGGCCGGCAACAAAAAGAACTGTCCGTAAAAGAACGCGGCGCAGCAGCGGGCGAACCGTGTTTTTCTTGCGCGGTGACCGCCTGGTGCGGTGCCGGCGCTTTTTTTTGGCCATGGACGAAGGTGACAGAACGTTCTGATTGAAGGATAATTGGCTGTTTGCACAACGGTCGGCGCAGAACACGAATTATAGCGCCGGCACCTTGATGCAACGCAAACCCATCCCAGCATCCTGCCGCACCGGTGACCTCCACAAACAGCACAACCGATCCAGCAGACCCCAAGCCGCTGCTTGTCGTTCTTGCCCGGCCGGGCAAGGACATTGACAGTCGCTGGCTCTCTCTTGTCCGCAAGGCTTTTGACTGGCCTGTGCTGACGGCAGACCCCAAAGCGGGGCTGCCTGCTCCGCCCGACAACCTGGGCTGGCGGGAATGGCTTGAGCGCGAATGCAGCCACCCTGCCTTGCAGCACGGAGCCGTGCTGATCGCAGCCGGACTGCATCTGCCCGAATATTTTCAACCGCGTCTGCAGCAGGCGCTTGAATCACCCGACTGCCCGCCCCTGTTTACCCTGCCGGGCACTCACCAGGCCGGGCTTGGCTCCGGTCCGCTCACCGGCACGGCAGACGTCAATGATTCCATCGCTGCCGCCGCCGCCAGGCCAGGATTTGCGCCAGTGCGCTTCAGGCCCGAACGTCTGGCCATCATTGCGCCGGGCAAGGTGCAGCAAGCGCTTGAACAGGCCCGCCACGGGCTGTGCCACGTGTACGACGGCATTTGGGTGGAAGACCACCAGGCAGTGATGGACAGCCACTGCCGGCCAGCCCCCGATGTCACTGCGGCCATTGGACACCTCAGCGCCGCCTTCGAGCGGCATGCAGCCGCAAAGTCCCGCGCTGCCCTGCCCCATTACGGTTTTGACACACGCCTCGTCACCTTGCACATCAGCCACAGCTGGGGCGGTGGCGTGGAGCGCTGGATTCAGGACATCGTTGCCAGCGACACCCGGCACAATCATCTGGTTCTGGCCTCCGGCGGCAGCACCGAAACACAAATCCACGGCCAGAAACTGACTTTGTATGCGGCCGGTCGGCCAGACCGGGTTCCCGTCCGCGAATGGGTGCTGGCGCCCGCCATCAGCAGCACCAGCATCACCCACGGCAATTACCGCAACATCCTTGCCGGCATCATCCGGCGCTTTGGCGTGGGCCGCATCCTGGTGTCCTCGCTCATCGGCCACAGCATGGATGTGCTGGGCACCGGGCTGCCAACGGCGCATCTATTGCACGACTACTACCCGGCCTGGCCGGCGCTGGACCTCGACCCGCTTGTGTTTGCCGGCGAGGGCGACAGCGGACAAATCGAAGTCGCCAGGGGCATCGCCGCTTCGGGCGACAGCTTTCTGTTTGCCGAGCGCAGCCCCGAAAAATGGATCCGGCTGTCCCAGGCATGGCGCGCGGCCGTGCGCACGCATGAAATTGCGCTGGCCGCCCCAACAAACCAGGTGCTCACGCGCTGGCGGCGGCTGGTCAACGACCCGCTCGATAACGCCACAATCATTCCGCACGGCTTTACCGGCTGGCCGGCCGATACAGCTGCCATTGCGCCCCGCCCCGCCGGATGCGGCCGCCTCAATCTGGTTGTGGTCGGTCGGCTGAGCCGCGGCAAGGGCCTGCGGCTCCTTGCCGATGCGCTGCAGCAGGGCCTTGGCAGACACGCCCGCATCACCCTGCTGGGCTGTGGCCGCCAGGGCATGGAATTTTTTGGCTGGCCGGGCGTTGACATCGTTGTTGACTACAGGCATGAACAGCTGCCCGAACACCTGGCGCGCATCGCGCCCCAGGCAGCGCTGTTTTTATCCACCGTGCCCGAAACCTGGAACTACGTTCTCAGTGAAACAAGGGCCCTGGGCCTGGTGCCCGTGGCCACGCGCTGCGGCAGTTTTGAAGAGCGCATCGAGCACGGCAAAAACGGCATCCTTTTCGACCCGCAGCCGTCCGGACTGGTCAAGGCGCTGGCCGACCTGAACGCCCGCCCCGAAAGGCTTGATGCCATGCGCTCGGCCCTGCCCGCCGAGGCCTCCATGCCCGTGGCGCTGGCCGCGCTGGACAGCCTCGTTGCAAGCCGTGGCGCAAAGCCGCCGACCGCTGTAGCCGCCACCGGAAAAGATCTTGATGCCAGCGTTCTGGCCGGCCGCCTCGCCGACCTGCAAAAACAGCAAGCCGTTCAGTCGGCAACGCTCGAAGAGCTGCAGGTTCAGGCGGCAGAAAAAACGCGCTGGGCACAGCGCTATGAGCGCATGTTCAACGAGCGCAGCCGGTGGGCACGACAGCTTGATGGGGAGCTTTCCAGTCTCAGACACGAGTTTTCAGAAACAGTCGACAGACTTCAGGGCGAGCTTGATGAGCAACAGCAGAAAAAGCTCGCGCAAACTCACGCACAGCTGGAAAACGCGCACAACAAAATCAGTGCGATCACCTCAAGCCGTTCATGGCGGCTGACCCGGCCGCTGCGCATAACTGGCCGGCTGGCATACAACGCCCGCAGCAAAAAAGTCTGGCTGCCGCACCGCTGGCCCGGCCAGTTGAACGCATTTCGCGCCAGCGTACGCACCCGCGGCTGGCGCGAAGCGCTGGTGCAGCTGCAGCAGTTGCCA
>DATGTG010000209.1:0-5789 GCA_035301965.1 Wenzhouxiangella sp.
ACCCCGCTCCCGGCCGTACTGCAAAACGGATTCGATCACGTCCGCAGTGCGCTCAAAGCCGGGCGGAAAGCCGTCCTGCCAGCGCAGCTGCCCGAGCTCATCAAACGCAAACCGAATGGTGGCATTGCCCAGCTGAACCGCCTCGATGCGGGCATGGTCCTGTGCGCACAGCGACAGCCTGACCGTACAACGGCGATTGACGGCCTGCACCAGCGCCGGCGCACCGTCAAGAACGGCATACTCGCCCAGCAGGACCACCTTGCCAGGGGCGCTGGCAACCCAGGTGCTCACTGTTGGTCCACCAAAGCCGCGCCCGCGCCCAGATGACTGAACAGAATATCCTGCACGCCGGCCACCGAGCGCAGAGCGTCCGCCACCTCCCGCCCCTTGCCGGGCAGGCACACCGCCTTGACCTGGGGGCCGGCGTCAATGGTGAAAAACACGCCCGTGCCGCTGCGCCTGAGTTCACGAATGGCGTGCATGCACGCCACGGTCGCGGCATTCCAGTAAATGAGTCCGGGCCGGGCCGCCAGCATTGAGGCGTGCATTTTCAGCGCGCTGGATTCGGACACCTGGGCCAAAGCCTCGAAATCGCGCCCGGCAACGGCTTTGCGGGCAGCCTCAACATCGGCCGCCACGCCTTCAACCCAGGCCGGATAATACGGCGAGGTCGCCATGGTGTGATTCATTCCGCTACGCGAATCCACCGTCTTGCTGCCGCTGTCGGTTACCGCCACCACCACTTCCAGCGGCCAGCCGGCGGGCGCCAGCAGGGGATGGGCCACGGCATCGCTGCCGTCATCACGTTGTCCGGCGCTCATTTCGACAAAGCCGCCAAAAATGGAGCGGGCTGCCGAGCCTGAACCGCGCCGCGCCAGCTCCGACAGCCGGGCCGGCGACAGCGTCAGATCAAATGCGGCAGCGGCGGCCACCACCAGCGCGGCAAAGCCCGAAGCCGAAGACGCCAGGCCCGCCGCCGTGGGAAAGCTGTTGTGTGATTCAACGCGACAAAACCCGTCGCGCCCGGCCCGGACGCGCATCAGATCCAGCACCCCGGTCACCCGTCCGGCATCCTGGCTGCGTCCGTTCAGTACCAGCTCATCGCTGCGCAAAGCGGGATTGCGCACAACCGTGGTCGTGGTTTCAAGATTGGCCAGGGTGATGGACAGCGAGCCGGCCGCCGGCAGGTTCAGGCGCGCGTTGCGCTTGCCCCAGTATTTGACCAGCGCGATATTGGCACCGGCACGGGCCGTGAATTGTTTGGCGGACATGGCGCGATTTCAGACAGGCTAGAAAGCCCGCCCATGATATACGCTGCGGCACCGGAAAGTGTAGACAGGCCCGGCACCGCTGCGCCAGGCTGCCGGCTTACGCAATCCACACCTGCTGGGCATTGACAAATTCGCGAATGCCGTGCGGGCCCAGCTCGCGGCCGATGCCCGACCGCTTGACGCCGCCGCTGGGCAGGCGCGGGTCGGTCTTGACGATGCCGTTGATGGCCACCTGCCCGGCTTCGAGCCGGGCGGCCATGCGCCTGGCGCGCTCTGTGGAAGCGGTCCACACGGCGGCAGCCAGGCCGTAGCGGGTGTTGTTGGCCAAAGCTACGGCTTCCTGCTCATCGTCAACTTTCATTACCACCGCCACCGGCCCGAAGGTTTCCTCGCGCGCGGCCACCATGCCGGCATCCACCCCGGTCAACAGGGTGACCGGATAATAAAAGCCCTCGCCCACCGGCATTTGCCCGCCCAGCAGGCATTTGGCTCCGGCGGCCACGGTGTCCTGAACCTGGCGGTGCAATTCGTCGCGCAGGTCGGGGCGGGCAATGGGGCCCACGTCCGTATCCTCTCTGGCGGGATTGCCCACCCGTAGCGCGGCCAGGCGCGCCTGCAGCCGGCTGACAAATTCATCATGAACCACCGCCTCGACAATAATGCGCTTGGCGGCAATGCAGCTTTGTCCGGCGTTGATGATGCGCGACAGACAAATGGTCTGCGCGGCCTCATCCAGATCGGCATCGGCCAGCACAATGGCCGGATCGGAACCACCCAGCTCCAGCAGGGAATGCTTGATTTCCGCCGACGCCGTGGAGGCCACCACCCCGCCGGCGCGCTCCGAGCCGGTAAACGACACAGCCTGCACGCGCGGGTCGCGAATCAAGTTGCCCACGCGCTCGGTCTCCAGCGGCAGGTTGGCAAATACGCCGGCCGGTGCGCCCGCACGCTCAAACAGCGCCGCGATGGCCTCGCCGCAGGCTGGCACGTTGGGGTCGTGTTTCATCAGGCAGGTGTTGCCGGCCATCAGCGTCGGGGCGGCAAAGCGCAGCGCCAGCCAGAACGGCGCGTTCCACGGCAGAATCCCCAAAATCACGCCCAGCGGCAAATACTGAACGTAGCTTTCGCCGGCATCCGATTCAATTTGCTCGCTGCGCAAATAAGACTCGGCATACTGCGCGTAATGCTCGGCGCACCAGGCGGCCTTTTCCACTTCACCACGGGCCTCGCCAGCGGGCTTGCCCATTTCATCGGTCATCAGCGCAGCCAGTGTTTCCACTTCATCACGCATCAGCGCCGCCATGTTGCGCAGCACCTGCCCGCGCCCGTCAAAGCCGGCGCCGACCCAGTCCTGAAAGGCTGTTTGGGCGGCATCAATGCGTTGTTCAAGCTGTTTGTCGTCAAGCGTGTCGACCTGATACTGGAGCTGGCCGGTGGCGGGGTTGATGGAACGCAGCATGTCTACTGTCCTCCTGTGTTGTGCAGCGGCTTGACCGCCGCGCCGGAACCGGCCGGGCCGGCCATGAGTTGCTCATCATTGTCGAAGGACAGCTCGACCGCGCCCTGGTCTTCCTTGACGACAAAATCCTCATCCAGGGTGAAAAAGGATTTGCAGCCGTCGGCCGTCAGATGGATGGTGTCGGAGATGCCGACCGTCTTGTCGCCATCCACCCCCCACATCCACGGAATGATATGAAACACCATGCCTTCCCTCAGAACCCGCGAGTCGCCGTGCTTGAGGCTGATGATGTAGCCCTCGTCCCAGCTGGGCGGAAAGGCAATGCCGATGGAATAGCCCGAGCGGGTGATCAGGCGGGCGCCGACCTCGTTGGCGGTGATGATGTTTCTGACCAGATTGTCGGCGTCGGAAACCGTCATGCCCGGGCCAATGGCCGCCTTGATTTCGTGTAGAGCCTGTTTCATGCGCTCCTGGGCGTGGTGCATGGACGGGGACAGCTTGCCCAGCACCACAGTGCGCATCATGGCGGTGTGATAGCGGCGATAGCAGCCGCCGACCTCCAGAAACACGTGCTCGCCCGGCTGCACCGTGCGCCCTTCCCAGGTGGCGTGGCCAATCATGGAACGCGGCCCGGATGTTACATAGGGCAGCACCGCCGGCGGCTCGCCGCCAGCGCGGAACATGCCCGAACAGATGGCGGCGCCGATGTCGTTTTCGGTCACGCCGGCCGCAGCCGCCTTGAGCCCGGCCTTCATGCCCGCCTCGGTGGCGGCCGCCGCCCGCTTCATGATGTCGATTTCGTATTCGGACTTGCACACCCGCCCTTCCTCAACAATGCCGAAACAGTCCAGCAAACGGCCGTCCAGCAACGTAGTGTGAATGCTGTCCTGGTGATAGGCGGGAAAGAAATAGCTGTTGCGCTCATAGCCAATATTCTTGTCGTTCAGACCGAACTCGCGCAGCGATTCGACCAGCATCTGGATGGCATCGCCGGTGTCCGGATAGGGCCGCGTCTTGTCCACCCACGTGCGCGCGTGCACGTTGGACTCTTCCATGGCACGGGTAATCATGAAGGCGTCGCTTTCCAGCGGCACCACCAGCGCCTGAAAGAACGAATAGCCGGTGGTCTGATAATCAGTCAGATACATCAGGTTTTCCGGGTCGGTAATGACCACGGCATCCAGGCGCCGCTCGGCCATGCGCTCGCGCAGCTCCTTGAGTCGGCGCTCGTATTCGACAAACGGGAACGTCAGATCATCACGCTTTCTCATGCCGCCTCCCGGTGCGCTTTCGTCGTCGCCTGCTCCAGAATATCCAGACCGGCGGTCAGGTCGTCATCATCAATGGTCAGCGGCGGGATCAGCTTGAGCACGCGCCCGCCGGTGCCGCAGGTGCCGATCAGCAGGCCGCTGCGAAACGATTCGGCCAAAATGGCCGAGGCCAGCTCGCCGCTGCCGACATCCAGCCCCTGCATCATGCCGCGGCCGCGCACCGCAAAGCCGGCACCGCCATGGCTGTCAACCAGCGCATCCAGGCGCTGGCGCATGTAGCGGCCGTGGCTTTCAACGCGCTGGCCAAACTCGTCGTTTTCAAAATAGCGCAGCGCCTCGCGACCGGCCACAAAGGAAAAGCCCTGGCCGCGAAACGTGCCGGTGTGCTCGCTGGGCTGCCAGTAGCTGTCGTATTCGGGCTTGACCAGCGCCATGGCAATGGCCGTGCCGAACCCGCCCAGGCCTTTGGCCAGCGTCACGATGTCAGGCACCACACCGGCCTCGTCAAAGCTGAAATAACGGCCAGTGCGCCCGCAGCCGGCCTGGATATCGTCGTAAATCACCAGCGCGCCGAGGTCTTCGGCCAGCTCTGATATTGCCTTGAGCCATTGAGCCCGCGCCACGTGCACCCCGCCTTCGGCCTGAATGGGCTCGAGCACAAATGCGGCCGGTTTGGCCAGCCCGCTGGACGAATCCTCAAACATGGCGCGCAGCTCGTCCACATATTCCAGGCAGCGCTTCAGCGGCACGTCCTCGCTGCCAAAAGGCTGGCGGATAACGTGCCCCAGCGGCACGCCGGCAGCCTCGCGGAAATAGTTGTTGGCGGTACACGCCAGCGAGCCCAGCGTCATGCCGTGAAAACCGTGCTCAAAAGCTACCACGTCATGCCGACCGGTCACCTTGCGCGCCAGCTTCAGCGCCGCCTCCACCGCGTTGCTGCCGGTCGGGCCCATGAACTGCAGTTTATGGTTCCAGCCGCGCGGTTTGAGAATGGTGTCGACAAAGGCGGCGATGAAGTCGCGCTTGACGTCGGTGTGCATGTCCAGGCTGTGGGCCACTCCGTCGCGCTGTATGAACTCGATCAGCGCCTTTTTCATGTGCTCGTTGTTGTGGCCGAAATTGAGCACGCCGGCGCCGGCAAAAAAGTCAATGTACGACTTGCCGTTTTCGTCCACCTGCCGGGCGTTGGAGGCGCGGGTAAAAACCGTTGGATACAGACGACAATAGCCGCGAATGTCCGATTCCCATTGCTTGAAGATTTGCATGTGGCACCTCCGTGACAGGTTGTTGAACCCGCCGCGGCGTACCGGGACAATCCGTCAGGATTCAACCGGCACGCCGGCCAGGCGGGCGTAAATCCGGCCGACACTGTCGATCAGCCGGTCATTGAAATCGTAGTGGGCGCTGTGACAGGGATGATGATGCCCCTTGCCGTCATCGGCGCCGACAAGCGCAAACGCGCCCGGAATCTCTTGCAGGTAATAGCTGAAGTCTTCCGACGCCATGATGGGAAGAGCCAGGGCTTCATCCTGCCAGCCCTCGCCCAGCTCGGCTTTAAGGGCATGGCGATACTCGTCGGCCTGCGCGGCGTGGTTAACGGTGGCGTCATAGCGCCGCTCAATATTCACATGGGCCTCGACACCGTATGCGGCGGCCGTGCTGGCGGCGATGCCTTCAATCAGCCCATTGATCTGCTCGCGCAGCTCGGGTCGGCCCAGCCGAAAGCTGCCGCCCAGCGTGGCGACATCGGGAATGACCGTATCCGCAGCCTCAGCATTAAAGCGCGTG
>DATGTG010000210.1:0-11166 GCA_035301965.1 Wenzhouxiangella sp.
CCAGCAGGATTTTTTGGCGGCTGTCGGCGCTGACGGCTGCGCGCGCTGCCTTCAGGTCATCAAGCAGTTCGGCATAGCCCCAGCTGCAGCTGCGCGAGGCGCGCAGGCTCGATGAGCCGTTGCCGCGCCATTCGTGGATATGCACGCCGATGTTGCGCCGGCTCAGGGCTTTGGCAAAGTTGATGTACAGCCGCGCGCTCATGCCCAGGCCGGGCAGCAGGAGCATTTGAGCACGCGGGTCGGGCGCGTCGACCCTGATGAGCTCAAAACGGTGGCCGTCGCGGCCGGCAACTGGAACAACGGGCTGATCGTGTGGCATGCGCGGCATTTTAACCGCTGCGGGCAGCGAACAGAAATGACCGCCCATACAAGTGCGGGATACGAGTGCAGGTATTTGCGGCCCAATTTGAGAAAATAGCGCTCATGTCCGATTTGCCGGTTTTTGACGTTGATGACGTAATGCAGCGCGATGTGGCCTGGCTCAAGCGCCGCCATCGCCAGCTGTCGGGCTTTCGCGGGCCCGAAAAGCGCTGCGCCGCGCTGCTGGATGAATACCGGCAGCGTTTGGAAAGGTCGGCTGCGCGGCGCCGGCAGCGCAGGGCCAGGCGCCCTGAAAGTGGTGCGGCGGCCGATCTGCCCATTGCGGCCCACGCCGACCGCATCGTTGAGGCCATTGAAGCAAACCAGGTGGTTATCGTGGCCGGCGAGACGGGTTCGGGCAAGTCAACCCAGCTGCCGCGGCTTTGCCTGGCGGCCGGTCGCGGCGAGCGCGGCCTGATTGGCTGTACCCAGCCGCGGCGGATTGCGGCCCGTTCGGTGGCGCGTCGCGTGGCCGAAGAGCTGGAAACCGAGGTGGGCGATCTGGTTGGCTATCAGGTGCGCTTTACCGACCGGGTCAGCCCCGACAGTTATATCAAGTTCATGACCGATGGAATTTTGCTGGCTGAAATCCATCATGACCGCTGGCTGGACGCCTACGACACGCTGATTATCGACGAGGCTCACGAGCGCAGCCTGAACATCGACTTTTTGCTGGGCTATCTCAAGCGGCTGACGCGCCGTCGCCCGGACCTGAAAATCATCATCACTTCGGCCACCATCGACACCGACCGCTTTGCAGAATTCTTTGCCGATGCGCCGGTCATCACCGTTGAAGGTCGCGGCTATCCGGTGGAGATTGAATACCAGCCGCCGAATGAAGGCGAGAACCTGCCGCAGCAGGTGCTGCGTGCGGTCAACCGCCTGAGCCGCCTTGACGCGCGCGGCGACATTCTGGTTTTTTTGCCCGGCGAGCGCGAGATTTTTCAGGTTTCAAGGTTGCTGCAGCGGTCCGCGCTGCGCAATACGGAAATTCTGCCGCTGTACGCACGCCTGCCGGCGGCCAGCCAGGACCGCATTTTCAGGCCCGGCGCCGGGCGCCGCATTGTGCTGGCCACCAACGTGGCCGAAACCTCGCTGACGGTGCCGGGAATCCGCTTTGTCATTGACTCGGGGCTGGCCAGAATTTCACGCTACGCCGCCCATTCGCGCGTGCTGCGGCTGCCGGTGGAGCCGGTGTCGCAGGCTGCCTGCAACCAGCGCGCCGGGCGCTGCGGGCGGGTGGCGCCTGGCACCTGCATTCGCCTGTTTGACGAGGCCGATTTTCTGGCCCGACCGGAATTTGCCGAACCCGAAATCCAGCGCGCCGGCCTGGCCGGCGTGGTGCTCGAAATGCTGGCTCTGGGGCTGGGTGAGCCGGAAGACTTTCCTTTCATTGATGCGCCGCCGCGCCGGCTTTTGGGCGAGGCTCGCCAAAGCCTGGTGGAGCTGGGCGCCGTGGATGACGAGCGCCGGCTGACCCGGCGCGGTCGCCAGCTGGCGCGCATGCCGGTGGATGTGCGCCACGGCCGCATGCTGATGGAGGCGGCCGAGCGTGGTGCGCTGGCCGAAGCGCTGGTGCTGGTGGCAGCGCTGGCCATTCCCGACGTGCGCGACCGACCGCTGGATCATCAGCAGGCGGCCGATGAGGCCCATGCGCAGTTTGCCGTAAAGGGTTCGGATTTTTCCGGCCTGCTGCGGCTGTGGCAGTGGTGGCAAAAAACCCGCTCGGAAAATTCGCGCAGCCAGGCGGAAAGGCTGGCGCGCAGGAATTTTCTGGCGCCGCAAAGACTGCATGAGTGGGGTCGGCTGCATGCCCAGCTGCGCCAGCTGGCGCGCCAGGAGAAGTGGCGCGTGGGCAAGCCGGGCGAGGCCGATGAGGAACAGGTGCACCGCAGCCTGTTGGCCGGGCTGCTGAGCATGATTGGCCAGCATCTGGAAGACGGCGAATACCAGGGCGCGCGCGGCCACAAGTTCAGGATTTTTCCGGGTTCGGTCCTGGCCCGCCGGATGCCCGGCTGGATCATGGCCGCCGAGCTGGTGGAAACAGCGCGGCCGTATGCGCGCATGGTGGCGACTGTCAGGCCGGACTGGCTGGAAGAGCAGGCCGCGCATTTGATCAGGCGCCGGGTGTTCGATCCCTGGTGGGACCGGCGCTCCGGCCGGGTGATGGGCTACGAACAGCTGAGCCTGCACGGCCTGGTGCTGGTTGAAAGGCGGCGCGTGCATTACGGCCCTCATGATCCCGCCGGCGCGCGCCAAGTGTTTATTCGCCACGCGCTGGTGCGCGGTGAAATCAGCTTCAGCGCCGGGTTTTTGAAGAAAAACGCGGCCCTGGTGCGCGAGCTTTCCGAGCATGAGCACAAGCGCCGCCGCCGTGATGTGCTGGCCACCGAGGATGCGCTTGAGGCATTTTTTGACGAGCACATTCCCGAGCATGTGTTTACGGCCCGGGCGTTTGTCCGCTGGTATGAAAAGCTGCGGGAAGATGAACGCGACAGGCTGCTTTATGACCGCGCCACCCTGCTGCGTGAGGATGCGTCGCTGGCGGGGCAGGAAGCATTTCCGGAATTTTTGCAGCTGGGCAATGAGCGCTTTGCGCTCAGCTACCATTTTGAGCCGGGCGCCGAAAATGACGGCGTGACGCTGGACTGCCCGCTGCACCTGCTCAACCAGCTGGATGCCGGCCGCCTGCAGTGGCTCGTGCCGGGCCTGCTGGAAGAAAAGATTCTGGCCCTGGTTGTCAGCCTGCCCAAGTCAAAAAGGCGGGCGCTGATCCCGGCGGCCGAGTACGCCAGGGCGGCCATGGAGGCGCTGGGCCGGCCCGAAGGCGCCCTGGTGGACCGGCTGGCTGCCGAGCTTGCGCGCATGTCGGGCATTGAAATTGGCCCGGATGACTTCAAGCAGGACAAGCTGGCCCGCCACCAGAAAATTCTGGTGCGCATTATTGGCCGGGGCGGGCGGGTTTTGGGCCAGAGCCGTGATGTGCAAAAACTGGTCGAGCGCTTCAGCGAGCGCGCCCGCAGCGAGTTTATGGCGCGCCAGGCCGGGCAGTGGCAGCGTGACGGGCTGGGCCCGGACGAGTTTCCCAAGCTGCCCGAAATCATTACCACCCGCGGTGGCCACAGCGCCTGGCCGGCTCTGGTTGATCAGGGCAGCCGGGTCGGCGTACGGCTGTTTGATGAAGAGCAGCAGGCCCGGACCGCCCACCGCCAGGGCGTTTTGGCGCTGCTGCGCCAGGCGCTGGCCGACTCGTGGAAATACCTGCAGAAAAACCACGGCCTGTCGCGCCAGGCGCAGCTGGCCTTTGTGCGCGTGCAGGACATGGCCGGCCTGATCGAAGGACTGCGCCAGCTGGTTTTGCGCGCGGCGGTTGACAGCGCCTGGGAAATTCGCGATGTCGAAGCCTTTGATCAGCTGGCGGCCGCCATTCGTCGGAAATTGGTTAAGAATTACGTGCAAATGGCGGAAATGCTTGACAAAGTGCTCGTGGTTTGGCATGAATTGAACCTGTGGCTGGAAAGCCTGCAGGAGGCAGCGCCCAAGGCCGTGGCCGATATGCGGAGTCAGCTGGATGATTTGCTTTATGCGGGGTTTCTGGATGACATTGAGGCCCGTCGGCTGGCCCACTACCCGCGCTATCTTGAGGCCGTGCGCCTGCGGCTTGAAGCGCTCGAAAACGACCCGGTGCGCGATGCCGAACGCATGGAGACGATCATGCCCTGGTGGCGGCGCTATCTTGACCATCTTGAGCACGGGTGGTACACGCCCGAGGTGGACGCCTATCGCTGGCTGGTCGAGGAGTATCGCGTCCAGCAGTTTGCGCAGGCGCTGGGCACGGCCCAAAAAACCTCGCGCCAGCGCCTGGAACGCGCGTGGGCCAAAGTGGCCGCCCAGGCGCCCGGATAATCCGGAAAAAGGAAAAAGTGGCCTTAAACGGCGCGGGTTAACGGAACTTTTATGGCTTCAGCACGGTCTTGTTGCGCTTGTAGCGGATACAATACGCACTGGTTCTGCAACCGGCAGCGATCTTTTTAGAGAGTGAACAAAATGAAAATCCGAAGCGGATTGATTGCAGCAGTATTTTTGGCGGGCGGCGCCGCGCTGTCTGCCAGCACCCTTGCCAATACCCAGGTGGGGGTGTCAAACCTTTCCTTTCATGTTGAAACAGGCCTGGTGGATTTGACCACGTTTGTTCTCGATACGGGCGGGGATCTCTTCAACTACGACCCCACCACGGGCGAGGCCCATTTTGCCGTTGCCGCCCTGCCGGAGGTGATCGACGGACAAGCGGTGTACGATGAGCCGTTTTTCTGCTTTGAAGGCGGCAGCCCGAGCGTCGGCCTGCACGCAACCGACGCCAATGGTCATGTCATTGCCAGCAACCTTCACGCCGGCGGCAACCTGGAATATCTGCCTCTTGCAGGCGCCATTACCCTGAGCCCGGCCAGCAGCTCGTACTGCTTCTACAAAAACAAGCTTGGTTCCGAGCTGGGGCCGCTGGGTCTGTTTGGCGTGCCGCCCCAGAATGGTGGGAATGAAGATCCCGACGAGCTTTTCAGCGACAATTTTGAGGCGGGTGACTCCAGTGTGGAGGTTCAATTTATCCGCAATACGGGCGGCGGATATGAAGAGTTCACATATCTTGAAGCCTCCGGAGGCCATACAGTCGAGTACTTCCTGCACGTTAAAAACGTCAGCGATGTTGATGCCACAGCGCTGGCTGTACAGGAGGTGTTTCCTGCCAACGCTGATGTGTACGGAGTGGTTCTTGATGAAGGGATCTGGCGCTGCAATTCACACTCAAACTGCCCTGACAATTCATGGAAGGCCGGCCCGGTAAGAATTGAAGGGCTGAATTTGCCCGCCAACCAGACAATCACCTTTCAGATTCAGCGCGAAGTGGTGGCTGATTCCATGGGCACCATTCATTTGCATGCGGCCGCGGTGGATACCAACAGCTCGGGAAATGATGCTGAAACAGCGTCGTTTGATACCGCTGAAGCCTATATCCACGTTGAATCCGGTTCGGCAAACGGGCTGAAATTCAGTTCCCAGCCCGACCCGGGAACAGCTTTTATGCCTGGTGAGCCGGTGGAGCCGAGTATTGTTGTTGCCCTGGTTGATGCCCAGGGCAATGTGGTTGGCAGCGACAATTCAACCTGGATCAGGCTGGACTTGTTTACCACTTCAATTGGTCCGGGGATCACCTCATTTCCCGTAACAGATTTCGCAACTGTGTGCGAACAGGTTTATGCCGGTGAAGCGTCTTTTGGTTTCAGTGCAGGCGGGCCCTACCTGCCCGAGACCCTGTCGCCCGGCCAATATTATTTTGAGGCTGATGTTGCCGAGGAAAGCGGCTCTGAATGCGACATGCAAAGCGGGGGCTGGGGGTCGGTAAACAGCAACAAGTTTCAAGTAGGTGCCTTGTAAGGCATCGCTGAAAGCCCAGAGCTGCCGGAAGCCGGCGATGATTTGTCGTATTGAGTTGTGCAGCATATATACCAGTGGTTGAAGGCGTATTCCCGTCGGGCCGGTTCGTCTGTGGCGCCCGACTGGTTGGGCTGCGTTGAATCCACGCTGGAAAAGCGCGCTGCAGCGGTTGAACCGGGCAGCGTAAACATCGCCGATGTGGTGGCAGCGCTTGACGTGCTCGAGCGGCTGTCGCCCGATGTTCCAACCGTCATTGCAACCGTCCTGTGGCCATTTTCGCGCGGCGCCGAAAACCTGTCCTGCGATTTAAGGGACGAGCAGCTGACCGGTGCCGTCGACGAGCTGCTGCAGCAGCTGAATACGCTGCGCTATTTCGAACAGCATTATCTTCCCGATGACGACAGCCGGGCCGAGGGTCTGCGCCAGCTTCTGATGGCGCTGGTGGCCGACGTGCGCGTGGTGCTCATTGCGCTGGCCTGGCAGGTTGCCCGCCTGAGAGCCGCCTTTGACAAGGACGAGGTTGTTCAGCGGCAGCTGGCGCGCGAGACGCGCATGATTCACGCGCCGCTGGCCAACCGGCTGGGCATCTGGCAGCTCAAGTGGGAGCTGGAAGACCTGTCGCTGCGATTTCTTGAGCCGTCCGCCTACCGGCGCATCAGCCGGTTGGTTGCCGAAAAACGCTCGGACCGGCAAAGCTTTATTGAAAAATTCATGGCCGAGCTGCGCCACCTGGTGGCCGAGGCCGGCATGGAGTCCGAGGTCAGCGGCCGAGTCAAGCACATTTATTCGATCTGGCGCAAGATGCAGAACAAGGGGCTGGATTTTCACGAGCTGTTCGACATTCGCGCCGTGCGCGTCATGGTGGATACGGTGGAACAGTGCTATTCGGTGCTGGGCCTGGTTCATACCCGCTGGCAGCCGGTGCCCGGTGAGTTTGACGACTACATCACCAACCCCAAGGCCAACCTTTACCAGTCCCTGCACACGGCGGTTACCACCCGCAATGGCCAGGTGGTGGAAGTGCAGATACGCACCCATGACATGCACCGCCATGCCGAACTGGGCGTGGCCGCACACTGGCGCTACAAGGAAGGCGGCACCCGCGACGAGTCCATGGAAAAGCGCATTGGCGTCATGCGCCAGCTGCTTGAAAACAAGGCCGGCGATGGCGACAACGAGGCGCTTCTGGAAGGGTTTGACAACCTGACCACCGAAGACCGGGTGTATGTGCTGACGCCCCAGGGTGATGTGCGCAATCTGTCGGCCGGCGCCACGCCGCTGGATTTTGCCTATCTTGTGCATACCGAGGTGGGCCATCGCTGCCGCGGCGCGCGCGTCAACGGCCGCATTGTGCCGCTGACCTACAGGCTCAAAAATGGTGACCGGGTTGAAATTCTGACCGCCAGGGAGGCCCGGCCGTCGCGCGACTGGCTGGTGGCCAGCCTGGGCTACACGGGCACGGCGCGCGCGCGCACCAAGATCAGGCACTGGTTTCGCCAGTCCAATCGCGATGAAAACCTGGCCGAGGGGCGGCAGGCGGTCGAGGCTGAATTCAGGCGTCTGGATCTTGATCCGGCCGATGTTGAAAAAGTTGCCGCCAAATTCAACGCGCCCAGCCCCGATGAGCTTTATGTGTCGGTGGGTGCCGGTGACCTGACCGCCACCCAGGTGGCCCAGGCGGTTGAGCGGCTGGAACACAAGGCGCGCGAGGACAAGGCCGGCATTGCCGTGCACAGCCTGCCGGCCAGGGAAGAAAGCGGCGACGGCGATGTTCGCATCGAGGGGCTTGGCAGCCTGATGCATCAGATGGCGCGCTGCTGTCAGCCGCTGCCGGGCGATGCCATTGGTGGCTATATCACCCGCGGGCGCGGCGTGAGCATTCACAGACTGGAGTGCAAGCAGTTTGCCAATTTGCAGCGCCGCAGTCCGGAGCGCATTCTTGAGGTCAAATGGGGTTCGGGGCAGCAGCGGCGCTATCCGTCGCGCATTGTTGTGCATGCCTGGGACAGAAACTCACTGATCAAGGACATCGGCGCGCTGATGGCCAGCGAAAACGTCAACGTGACCGCCATGAGCGCAGACCAGACCAATGGCGGTGAAGAGGTCAGCATCAAGCTGACGGTCCAGGTCGAGGACTTTGATCAGCTGGCCAGCCTGCTCAGCCGTCTGCAGAATATTCCGGCGGTGACCGATGCCCGACGCATCCGCTAGTTCAGCGTCCCCGCCGCCTCCGGCGCAGCCGCGGGTCAGTGTGGTCATTCCCAACTGGAATGGCGCTGCCCATCTGCCCGAGTGCATGGATTCGCTGGCGCAGCAGACCTTTGCCGATTTTGAAACCACGGTGGTTGACAACGGCTCAAAAGACGAATCTCTGGCGCTGCTGGCCGAACGCTATCCGTGGGCCAGCGTTATTGCGCTTGACGACAATCGCGGCTTTTCAGCAGCCGTAAACCGCGGCATTGAGGCCAGCCGTGCCGAGTATGTGGTGCTCATGAACAACGACACCCGGGCGTGTCCGGACTGGCTTGAGCGCCTGGTTAAGGCCATGGACAGGCATTCGCAGGCTTCGTTTGCCGCCTGCAGAATGCTGCTCTATGACCCGCCGCATGACATCGATTCGGCCGGCGACAGTTTTTCACTGTTCAGCGGCGGGAAGAACATCGGCGCCGGCGAGCCGGCCGACAGCCATGACCGGCCGGCCTGGGTGTTCGGCGCCTGTGCCGGAGCGGCCATTTATCGCCGCAGTCTGTTTGACGACATCGGCCTGTTCGATGAGGACTTTTTTCTGATTTATGAAGATGTCGATATCGATCTGCGTGCACAGGTGGCCGGACACCGCTGCCTGTATGTGCCCGACGCGGTGATCTATCACAAGCGTGGTGCCTCCACCAACCTTGTGGATGTGCGCATTACGGCGCGCGCGTGGCGCAACATGATCTGGGTGGCCGGCAAGAGCCTGCCGCCGTTTCTGCTGCTGGTTTGGGCGGTTCTTTTTTCACTCCATCTGGGCTGGAGAACCCTGATGTTTGTGTTGCGGCGGCTGGTGCCGCGTTTTGGCAGTCCGCCGGAAGATGCCGCAACCGATGCTTCCGAGGCGGCGCTCAGGGGTTCGCCGTGGTGGCGGGCCAGCACCTATGCGCGGGCAACCCGGGACGGCCTGGCGGCGCTGCCGGCCAAGCGCCGCAGCGAGCGCCACAGGCGGCGTTTGGGTTCGCTGGCCCTGGCAAGGGTTTTGCTGCGCCCGGTCAGGCCCGTCGAGTCGCCTGCGAACGCCAGGGCAGTTCAAGAATAGCTTCTGCTGCCAGGCGTGACGCCGATTCCAGGCTGTATTCCTGTGCCGTCAGGCGGCCGTTGGCCGCCAGGCGCGCACGTTTGTCATGGCTGGAAAGAAGTTCTTCAATGATGGCTGCGGCGGTTTGTGCCGAACAGTCGCTGACCACTGCGGCGTTGACGTCTTTTTTTACATAAACCGAAGGTCCGCCGGCCGGAAATGTGACTACAGCCAGCCCGCGCGCCATGGCTTCCAGCGGCGGCAGGGCAAAGCCTTCATGCTCGCTGGCCAGCAGAAAGATTCGGCAGCGGTCCATCAGCGCCACAATCTGCTTGTCGCTGTCGGGCACCAGGCGGCTGTGCAGGCTGTCGCCAAAGGGCTCGAACAGATTTGCGCCCGGCGCAATGGCCGCCACCGAAATGCCGCGGGCGTAAAGATCGGCGGCAATTTGACGGTAACGGTCGAGGCGCTTGTGGCGACCGTGGCGCAGCATCATCAGCACGTCAAGGTCGCGGCTTTCGCTGCGGGGTGTTTGGATGAAAGACTGCGCCACGCCCAGCGCCAGGGGGGGCTCAGCCGCCACGCCGCGCTTTTGCAGCTGGCGATGCAGGTAGGGATTGGCCGGCAGCACAATTGCGCGGCGCCAGGCCAGGCGGCACGCCAGCCACGCCAGCCATGAAAGGGGGGCGGGGTAGAAGCGGTATTCAAGGTCTTGCACCAGCCAGGCAAAGGACCGGCGCCGAAAACGGGTGGCCAGCACCGCCGACAGGGCCGTGACGAAATGATTGGCCAGAATGTTTTGGCCGCGCAGCCTGGGCACGGCGGCAAGCATGAACAGCAGCCAGCGCACAACCTTGTTCTTGCGCGGCCGGGTAATGGCCGTGACGGCAATTTCAGGCGCCAGGCTGAAGCCCGGCTGCTCGCAGCCGCCGGGCACCAGAAATTCACAGGTTGCGCCGCTGGCGGCCAGGGCGTTGGCCACGGCAATGAGAACCCGGTTGCCGCCGTTGCGCTCAAGTCCCAGGGCCGGAATGATGATGTTCATTGGCAGCGGAAAATCTTGTAGCGATTGAGCAGGCCCATGATCCAGCGGTGCAGGCCGCGGTAGTGCCTGTCGATAAACAGCCCTTCGGCGCGGTATTTGGCAATTTTCTGTTCGCGCCTGCTCATGATGGTGTCTGCGCTTTGGCCGCCGCTGTGCACCAGCGACAGGCGCGGATCATAGACCAGCCTGATGCCCTTTTGGCGCGCCCGCCAGCACCAGTCCAGATCTTCAGCGTACAGCCAGTAGCTTTCATCCAGCGGGCCAACCCGTTCAAGGTTTTGGCGATGGGTGAACATGAAAGCCATGATGCCGGTTTCAACGCTTGTTGGCCGGCTGATCCGCGCCCACCTGCGGCGCGGCAGCAAGGCGCGGCGCAGCGAAGGTGCGCGCCCGACGCAGTCCTGCATGTTGCCGGCGGAATCGTTGAGGCGCACAAAGCGCGCCTCGCCTGGCCGGGCGGTGTTCATCAGCTGCTGCCAGAAGCGGGGGGTGAATCCTGACACATCGGGATTGACCAGCGCAATGTATTGTCCGCCGGCACGGGCCAGAAGCCGGTTGACGCCAGCGGCAAAACCGGGGTTGTCGCGATCGCGTGATATGGACCCGATATCGGCACCGGCCTGCTCAAGCGTGGTGACCACGCTGTCGTCCGGGCTGTTGTCGTGATAGAGGATTTCATGCCCGGGCATGTTTGCGAGGCTGTCGGCAAGCTGGCGGTGGAAGGTGCCGACGGTATCGGCACAGCCGTAGGTCACGACCAGAACCGACAGCCGCCCGGTCATGAATCGATTTCAAGTATGCGCTGCAGGGCGGTGCGTGCAGCCTCGAACGAGAACTGCTGTTCGACGTTGGCCAGCCCGCCGTTCGAAAGCCTGAGCCACAGCTCGGAGTCGGTATAGGCCTGCACCGTGGCGGCGGCAAAATCCTCGGCGCTGTCGCCAATCATGACGTCGCGGCCGTGTTTGAGAAACATGCCTTCGGCTGCACAGTTTGTAGCGATGACCGGCAGCCCGTGGCTCATGGCCTGGTTGACCTTGCCCTTGACGCCGGCCCCATAGCG
>DATGTG010000211.1:0-9878 GCA_035301965.1 Wenzhouxiangella sp.
CTGGATTATTTTGATCCTGCTGCTTGCTGCTGCCGCGGGCGCCGCATACTACCTTTCAGGCTGGCGCAACGCCTCCACCGCCAGCGAGCAGGCTGAACAGAACGCTACCGGCACCTCGTCGACACCGTTCGAAAAACCCGATGAGCGCGTTGCAGACAGTTTGACGAGTCCGGATGCTGATGAGCTCGAACAGAGTCTGACTGATGCACCTCTGCCGAACAAGCAGCCGACCGCGGCCGTCGAGCAGGCGGGCAGCGGAGAGACGCCTGAGCGTGATCGGCGTTCACCGCGTCACCGCAATGTATCAAGCCGCGACGCATCAAGTGATGACAGGCGCCGGCCAGGGCAGGCGCAGGAGCAGGAGCGTGAGTCCGCGCCCGTTCCTGCCGAAGAGGCCATGGATGAGCTGAGACGGCGCGTGGAACAGGAATCAGCTTCGGACCCGACCGGGCGCTTGTCGCGACAGCCGGAATCGGAGTCTGAACAGGCCGAAAACGGTCAGTCATCCGACCGGCCATCCGATCGGCCGTTCAATCGACCATCCGATCAATCATCTGAACAGTCAGCCGCAGCGTCATCAAACGAGCCTGGATCCCGGTCAGTTCGCCGCCGCGCGCCGCAGACCGAGCCGGCTTCACCCGGCGGCGTGGCGGAATATGTTCATGCGTGGGAGCTGCCGCTGTCGGTCAGGCGCAGCATTCCGGAGCTCAAGCTGAACATTCATGTTTATGCGCCAGAAGAGGAGCGGCGCTTCGTGCTGATCAACGGCACCCGCTACGGCGTTGGCGACAGCGTTGACGGCGCTCAAATTGTGGCCATACGGCCGGAGGGCGCCGTGATGGACTTTCAGTCGCATCGGTTCTTGCTTGAACCTTGATCATTCAGCCGCGAAGAAATTCACGGCGCCACCTTAAATGGCCCTGGGTGCTGACAGCATTCAGCATCGCCATGGTGGCGGCGCATGTTTATTTGCGCTGGCTGTCAGATCGCCCGCTTGAGTACTTTACCCACCACTACGGTTTTGTGCCGGCCGAAACCCTTGGCGCCCTGGCCAGGTTGCCGGCCAGCTGGCACGACAGCAGCCTGACGGGCCTGGTCAGCGCGCTGTTCGTCCACGCCGACTGGCTGCATCTGGTGGGCAATCTGGCTTACCTGTGGGCATTTGGAATTACGGTTGAGCGCGCCATAGGCCACTGGGGCATGGCGCTGAGCTTTCTGCTGCTGGGTGCAGGCGCCAACCTGTTTCTGGCCTGGAGCTTGCAGGATGTTCACATCCCGGTCATTGGTGCCAGCAGCGGGGTTTCAGTCCTTATTGGCATTTATCTGGGGCTTTTTCCTGTCAGCCGCATGGGGCTTTGGCTGCCGCTGGGGCTGTATTTTCAGTTTGCCCGCGTGCCTGCGGTGCTGGTCATCGGCTCATGGTTTACGCTGCAGCTGATTTACTCGGTGTTCGGGCCCGACAGCGGAACAGTGGGCTGGTGGGGCCATGTCGCCGGCTTTATGGCGGGTGTGCTGCTGGCGCTGTGCCTGCGTCTTTTTTCCTTTGAAACCCATTTGAACCTTCAGGACAACTGAATGAAAAAACTGTTCAAGATAGCCTTTATCAACCAGGGGCAGATTTATGAGCTCTACAGCCGCAGCGTTGTTGGCAGTGACCTGGCCTATGGTTTTGTCGAGGTGTCGGAACTGGTGTTTGAAAACGATCACAGCGTTGTCATTGATCCGTCGGAAGAGCGTTTGCGCACGGAATTTGAGGATGTGGAAGTGCTGCATTTGCCCCTGCACTCCATCGTGCGGATTGAACAGGTGAAAAAGCGTGGAAAGGCCGTGATTCGCGACCGCAAGAGCGGCGAAAAGGTGACGCCTCTGCCGCTGGACGGGCCGCGCCGCAAGAGCTGAAGGCCGTCAAGTAGCCGAAACATTCTGGATGTGCTAGGGTTCTGAGCCCGAGTCGCCCGGCCGGGCGACCGCATGATTGCAAGCTTTAATTGACCGGTGTTTCCAGCCAGCAGGCTGGCTTTCAGGGAGATTTGCCAAAACAATGGACACCAATCAGACGGCCAACAGCGCCGCTCCCCAGCGCAGCTGGATTACTCGCGCTCTCAATTCCATCGAAGTCATAGGCAACAAGCTGCCGGATCCGGCCATGCTGTTCCTGCTTTTGATGATCGTGGTCTGGATATTTTCATGGCTGCTGTCGGGCGTGCAGTTCGAGGCAATCAATCCGCAAAGCGGAGAGCCCATCGGCGTGGCCAACCTGCTCACCGGTCAGAACCTGACCAGCTTTTTGACCACCATGGTGGAAACCTTTACCGGCTTCGCGCCGCTGGGCGTGGTGCTGGTGGCCATGCTCGGGGTGGGTGTGGCCGAGCAAAGCGGCTATATCAGCGCTCTGCTCAGAAAGCTGCTCAGCTTTACTCCGAAAAAGCTGCTGACCCCCATGCTGATTCTGATCGCCATCATCAGCCACACGGCGGCTGATGTTGGTTATGTGGTGGTCATTCCGCTGGGCGGAATCATTTTTTATGCGGCCGGGCGCCATCCGCTGGTGGGCATAGCCGCGGCATTTGCCGGGGTGTCGGGCGGTTTTTCCGCCAATTTCATCCCGTCCTCGCTCGACCCGCTGCTTATGGGCTTTACCGAGGAGGGGGTTCGGGTGCTTGACAGCGATCTGATGCTGCATCCGCTCATCAACCTGTATTTCACGGCCGCTTCCTGCCTGGTAATCGTTGCGGTTGGCTGGTGGATCACCGACAGAATCATCGAGCCGAGGCTGAGCACAACCGAGCTGGACGGCGACAAGGATGACATGCCGCAAATGCCGCCGATGGAGGGCAAGGAAAGCCGCGCCATGTGGGTGGCAACCCTTGCCATGACTTTGGCGTTTGCGGCACTCATCGCCGTGCTGATGCCGGAAAGCTCGCCCCTGCGCGACCCCCAGAATGGCAAGATTGCTGATGCCGCCGCGCCCATCATGCAGTCCATCGTGCCGCTGATTTTCGTTTTCTTCATACTGCCCGGCATTATTTACGGCTACATGACCGGTACGTTTAAAAAGAGCAAGGACGTGGTTGATGCCATGTCCGAATCCATGGGCGCTATGGCCTATTACATTGTCATGGCTTTCTTCTGCGCGCTGTTTGTGGCCGAGTTCGGACGTTCGGGGCTGGCCGAGCTGCTGGCCGTCAAGGGCGGCAATTTTTTGCAGGAGCTGGCGCTGCCCGGCGGCATGACGCTGTTCGGAATCATCATTCTGGTGGCGTTCATCAACATGTTTGTCGGCTCGGCCTCGGCCAAATGGGGGCTGCTGGCGCCGATTTTTGTGCCCATGCTGATGCAGGTGGGCATTTCACCCGAGCTGACCCAGGCTGCCTACCGCGTGGGTGACTCCTCGACCAATATCATTACGCCGCTGCTGCCGTATTTTCCACTGGTGGTGGTGTATGCCCAGCGCTACGTAAAGGGCACGGGCATTGGCACGCTGGTTTCGCTGATGTTGCCGTACTCAATCGTGTTTCTGCTGACATGGTCGCTGTTTCTGGTGGCGTACTGGATGCTCGGCATTCCCCTCGGACCGGGCACCAGCTATGTCTACCCGCCGGTCTGATGATGTGGTGTCTGCCCAGGATGCGGCTGCTGTCTAAAGCAGCCGCTCCAGGCGATCGAGCGCGCGGCTGAGCGATTGGCTGACAGGCGTCAGGCCGGACACTTCATGCTTCAGGCTGTCGGCAAAGCTGTGCCGGGACCGGAGCTGCCCGCGGTTGACGCCCAGCCCGAAAGGGGCCAGAAACATCTCCAGTTGATCGGCGTGGGAAAGAAGTTCCGCCCGCGTTTGACGATACGCGTGTTCAATCAGTTCGTTGCGTGAAGCGTAGCTGAACACGTTGGTGTAAAACATTTTTTCATCGCTGCGGTCCGGTTCCACCAGCATGATTCCCGCGTGCGGGTAGCTGTGTTCGTATTTGCGCATGCCGATTTGCATGCGCGACTGGATCAGCGAGCGAAATGTCTGTGAAAGCACCACCGGCAGTCCGCCGCTGATCATGCGCCGTGCATGTCCGGCGTTGCCAGGGTGGTCATCAGCCGCTGCCGTGTGCGGAACGAGAGGATTGATGGCAATCAGCAGGTCGGTGCCCTCATCCAGCGCGGCCGAAGCGTTGAGTGTGCGCCGCAGGGCGCCGTCAACATACAGGCGTCCGTCGATCTCGACGGGTGGGTACAGACCCGGCAGGGCCGCCGAAGCCTGCACGGCACGTGAGACCGGGACATGGTCAAAACCCGGCTCGCCAAAGCGCACGGCGCGCCCGGTTTCAAGCTCAACAGCAATGATTCTCAGAGTGGCTTCAAGACGGTTGAAATCGTTACTGCGGCCCGGCTTTTCAAATACGGATTTCAAAAAGCGCTCAATGCCGTGATTGTCAAAAATCCCGGTGGGCAGCAGCCGGCTCAAGCCGTCCAGGCCCTCCAGACCCGCCATGCGGCGCGGATCACGAATGAATCGGCCGGCCATTTTCAGCACCGTGGCCGGAATGCGCACCGCCCGATTTGCGTATTCACGCAGCGCGGGGCGCAAAAACTGTTCCGGTCTGAAGGAAAATTCAGCATTGGCCGTGCCCATGAAAATGCGCGCCATGCGAGTGGCGGACATGCGGTTGGCAAGGCTGGACGCAAGAATTGCCCCCGAGCTGACGCCAACATAGACATCCAGGTCGTGCATGCGAACGCCGTCCAGTGCTTCGTCAAGCGCCTTTAGAACGGCCAGTTCGTAGATTGCGCCCAGCGGGCCGCCGCCGGCGATGGCCAGACCGATGACCGGTCGTCGGCCGCTGATGCTGCGCGGTGCTGAAGCTGGAGTCAATGAAAGCATGCCGGCATTATAATGAAGTTTGAGGCGGCAGAAAAAATCTGCTGCCGGCCGTTGCGTTGCCCGGCGCCCAAGTTCTCTGCAGCCACTTCATACCCACCGGAAACCCCTTCCAATGAGCAAAAACGCCAGCTACCGGCATCTGGAAACCTGGATAGGACGCAACCTTGACATTGCGGCTGAAATTCCAGCGCAGGGCAGGTTGCGTTCGTCGTTTGACAGGCTGCAGAGCTGGCAGCAGGCGCGACTGGATGCCACGTACTCGGACCTTGCCTCTCAACAGCGTTTCACCAAGGCCTGCAGATTTTTTTTGGGCGAGTTGTATGGTGGTGGCGATTGGCAGGCCCGCGACAAGCAGCTGGCGCGCGTTTTACCCCTCATGCGCAGGATATTGTCAAAATCGTTGTTGTATGCCCTGGGTGAGGCCATGCGTTTGCAGGTCATGAGCCTCGAGCTTGACCTGGACATGGCGCGCATTCTGATTGATACCGGCACCATGGACCAGCCGGCCTATGCAGCAGCCTACCGCAAACAGGCGCGCTGGAAAGACCGAAAGGAACAGATCAGCCTGGTGCGCAGCCTGGGCGAGCAGCTGGACGACATCGTCAGCAAGCCCGGCCTGCACAGGCTGGTGCGCGTCATGCGTCGCCCGGCCCGCCTGGGGGGCGTTGGGCTGCTGCAGGATTTTCTTGAGCGCGGGCTGGATGCCTTTGCAAATCTGGGCGAGGCCGAGGACTTTCTGGGCGTGATCTGCGGTCGCGAGCTGCAGGCCCTTGAAGCCATGCGGAAAAACGATGACTGGCCATACAGGCCGTGGATTGGTACAGGGCCGGACATGTCGGCCGGGCAAGCAACGATCGGGCAGGAGCAGGGCCGCTGAAACAGCTGCACTGAGCTCCTTCGGCTACAGGACAGCGCTCCAGCGCACCATCTGGCGAGCCTCTTCCAGCAGCTCCTCGGGGTCATCATCGTGCTTGGGGTTGGGAAACTGAACGGCAAAACGCACGCTGACCGGCAGCTGCATGCTAGAGAAGCGTATGCTCTTTCCAATCAGCTTCTGCCTGAGCCGGGTCAGCAGGCATCTGGCGCTGTCTCTGCAGGTGGCCATCAGAATCACGCTGAAAAGGCTGTCCCCGGTGCGGTGTATGCTGTCTTCCTGGCGCAGTTCGGCCAGCAGGGTGCGCTGAAGGTTGCGCATGACTGCTTCGGCCCAGTGGCGGCCAAAGCGCTCGGTGGTGCTGCTGTACCCCTGAAACCTGACGTGCAGCAGCGCCAGCTCCAGCCCCTGGCGGTTGTGGAAGCTGAGCGTTTGCCGCAGGCGCAGACAATAGGTGGCCGGCTCTCCCGGCTGCTGCAAGGGGTGGGCAACCAGATTATCGGTCAGGCGCTCGGGCAGATTTCCGGACTCGTCGCTGATGCGCACAGGCAATCGCGCATCAGCATTCAGGGCATGCTCCAGGTCCTGGGGGCTGAATGGTTTGGTGATGAAGTCACTGGCCCCCGCGCCCAGAGCGCGTTTGCAGGCGCTGGCCTCGTCGTCGCCGGTCACCACCAGAATGGGCAGCTGGCGAATACGGCTGTTGGTCGAGCGGCGAATTCTCTTGATGAGCTCGTGGCCGTCCATTACCGGCATCATCAGATCGGTAAACACCAGATCAATCTGGTCGTCCTGCTTGAGCCTGCTCCAGGCTTCCCGGCCATTTTCCGCCAGCACAACCTGGCAGTGGCGCTCCAGAAACTTGCTGCCCGCATAGCGCATGAGACGTGAATCATCGACGAACAAAACGCGTCGCTGTTGGTCGGTATGATCAATTGCCTGCAGCATCTGCCTGCTCGTCAAGACCGTCATTAGCCCCTTTTGCCATCACCTCATTCTGCGTTATAAGCGCTTGTCTTGCAAGAGATGATGCCAGTTTCGGACACGCTCAGACCGGGGCGATCGGGTTTTTTTTAAGGATCAGGCGGCCGGAACGGCAAAAACTGTGGTTATCCGCGCCCGGTTTCGCTACAATGCCCCGCTGCACCCGATTCATGGAGAGGTGCCAGAGTGGTTGAACGGGCTCGCCTGGAAAGCGAGTGTACGGTAACCCCCGTACCGAGGGTTCGAATCCCTCCCTCTCCGCCAGCAGCCAAAACGCCGCGCCCGATCACGGGACGCGGCGTTTTTTTATGAGGGCTGCAAGAGCCTTTATCAGGCTTCGCACTTAGCCTTGCGTTCATAATGTTTCAGAACATGGACGGTTGTCTGCTTTAACGGTAAAGGAGCCCTGAAATCACGCCAGCTTCTGAACGCATATGCCATGCGCGTGCTCGGCTGGTCTTGCACAGCTATGGTTGTTCACTGTGATCCGGTGTCGCTTTGCGGAGCCTGGCATGCCCACAGCTCCCCTGAAACGCCACAGGACGTAAACATCTTGCTATCGAAGCACGAAGCACCAGTTTAGCGTTGGTTCGGCGATCAAACCTGTATGGTCCCTTCTTTTTTGCCGCCGGCAGCAGAGCGAGGGGTGTGAGGCAGGTCGGGCCACATTACGGGACAAACGGCTTCGTGGATAACTGCTGAAGCATGAGCGTGTCTGAAATAGCCATAAAGAGCTATTTTGTGTATTATAGCCTTTAAAAGCTATATTACGTGGGTGGTATGACTGACGGCTGGGTTGTTTTGTGTGATGTGAGAGCGTCCAAGCAATTGAAAGGCCGAGAGCGGCTGCACGCGCGCCAGAAGGCGCTTTTTGACGAGCTGAACGAGCGGCACGCTGATACGCTGCTGTTTCCGTGGATGGCCATCAAGGGGGTGGATGAGTTTGGCTGTGTAGCTCGAAACGATGCCTGGCGTGCCATGCTGGCCAACCTGTGGATGGTGCTGCATCCTGTTGTCTTTCGAACAGCGGCGGTGTACGGCCCAGTGGCTGACATGGGCAGTGTCCGTGATTTGCGTGATGCGCACGGGGCAGCCGTTCATGCGGCCAGCAGTCGGTTGATTGATGCCCATCGTGAGGGTGGTTTTTTGCAGATACAGCCCCGGCATGACAGAAGCATTGATCGCCGGGACGGTGACATGGGGCATTTGCTGTATCAATTGATGCATACCTGGACACCGCGCCAAATGGAGTATTACCGGCTTTATCATCCCGGCCGAACGCAGGCTGAGGTGGCCGAGCGTCTGGGGGTGCAACAGGCCACCGTGGGTGCGGCGCTGTCGCGCATGCAGGCGCGACATTTTCGCGACATTCTGCAGCGCTGGATTGGCGCGGGTGCCCGTGAAGAAGCTCCAGCTGCGGGAGGCTGGAATGATGGCTGACCCACTGCTGAGGCAGGCCGCTGTATGGCTGGTTGCCTATGCGCTGGCCCTGGGCGGCAGCGGCTGGGTGGTTATGGCTGTTTTGCGGCTGGCGGGCAAGCGGGTCCGTCGAGCAACTGGTGACAGCAACAACCGATTGGTCGGCGTCAGCGCTGACGACAGGCAGATCGGCCGCATTATCGGCAAGCTGGAAAATATTCTTATCGTCACTTTTGTCATTGTAGAGGCCTATGCAGCGCTGGCCATCATTGTGGGTGCCAAAAGCCTGATCCGGCGCGAGCGGGGGCCGTCAGATGTTTACATCATCATTGGCACGCTGACCAATCTGGCCTGGTCGCTGCTGGTTGCGTGCTCGGCCCGTCTAGTCATCCATATCTGGCTGGCTGCCTGATCCCGACGAAGAGGCTTGCGCCAGTTGCTTGCGGTTGTCTGGCAATCGTCTGGCAATCGTTTGGCAATTGTTTGGCAATTGTTTGAGCCGGGAAAATTGCCGATCCCCTTGGAGAGCCGGATGCTTTTCGGGCGGTGGTCGGGAGCTGAAGGCGGCGGATGGTAAAGCGCCGGGAATGGCGGTCTGAATCGCTCCGGAAGGGGGGCGGGGAATGAGTGGCGGAGAGGGAGGGATTCGAACCCTCGAAGGGCGTGAGCCCTTGCCGGTTTTCAAGACCGGTGCATTCAACCGCTCTGCCACCTCTCCGCTGTCTTGTCCGGTTTGTGCGTGCCTTGTGCCGCAGCCCGGAAAAGAGGCCTCCACCAGCCTGGCCCCAGCACCTGTTCAAACCGCTGCCGCTGCTCCCTTCCGGGCCTGACGGGGTTGACGGAATGTCCAGTGTGGGAAGACCGATGGAGGCCAACCACGTATTATCCCACTACTGACCTGTTCTGGCAAGTTGATCGGCCTGGCAGACTGTTTGGCTGGAAACCCTGCGTGATCCTGTTGGGCATGGGCGGGCGAGGACGCGGTTTATGATCGGGGCCATGCATTTGGCCGGGCGGATCCGGTCTTTCGTGTACACTTTGCTGCAGGCGCGGAGCGCAACGCGTTTGGTTGCGGTTTCGCGCAGGTCAAACTCATTTCAAAACGGTTGGGTCACGTGAGCTATCAGGTTTTGGCGCGTAAATGGCGCCCGGGCAATTTTTCAGAGCTGGTCGGCCAGGAGCATGTGGTCAAGGTGCTGGCCAACGGCCTCGCCAAGGGCCGGATTCACCATGCGTTTTTGTTTACCGGCACGCGCGGTGTGGGCAAGACGACCATCGCCAGAATTCTGGCCAAATCGCTCAATTGCGAGCAGGGCGTTTCAAGCACGCCGTGCGGTGAATGCGCCAACTGCGTGGCCATTGACGAGGGGCGCTTTGTTGATCTGCTCGAAATTGACGCCGCCTCGCGCACCAAGGTGGATGACACCCGTGAAATACTGGACAACGTTCAGTATGCGCCCACCCGGGGACGTTTCAAGGTCTACCTGATCGACGAGGTGCACATGCTGTCGCGGCACAGCTTCAATGCGCTTTTGAAAACGCTTGAAGAGCCGCCCGAGCACGTGAAGTTTCTGCTGGCAACAACGGACCCGGAAAAAATACCGGTCACCATTCTGTCGCGCTGTTTGCAGTTTAACCTCCGCCGCCTGAGCGTTGCCCAGATCAGCGGCCAGATGCGCCATATTCTTGAGGATGAAGGCCTGGAGCATGACGACGAGGCGCTGGAGCTGCTGG
>DATGTG010000212.1:0-7953 GCA_035301965.1 Wenzhouxiangella sp.
CGATCTGAGCGACCAGCTGCCCTCGCGTGCGCGGGTCATCCTGACCGACCCGATGCGCAAGTGGGGTCTGGCCGGTCGCTACCAGGGGCCGGTTGAAGGCAGCATTGCGCTTGACCACAGGCAGCTGTGAAGCACCACAGCCCACACTGCTGGCACTGCGGTGAAACCATTCCCGCCGGCGTGGACATCAGCGCGCAGGTGCAGGGCCAGGCCCGCCCCATGTGCTGTCACGGCTGCCAGGCCGTGGCCACCCTGATCGACCAGGCCGGCCTGCAGCGCTACTACGATTTTCGCGACGCCCTGCCCGAACGCCCCGACAGCCGCGCGGCAGACCGCGACTTCAGCGCCTGGGACCGCGACGCTGTTTTGCAGCACTACGGCAGCTCCGACTGCGACGGCATTGCCAGCATCACCCTGGTGCTCGAAAACGTCCACTGCGCCGCCTGCGCCTGGCTTATCCAGCGCTTTGTCGGCGAGCTTGAAGGCGTGGCCGATATTCGCATCGACATTGGCGATGGCCGCGCCACGGTGCGCTACAGTCCGGAGCGGATCAATCTGGGCCGCATCGCCGAGCGGCTGGCGGCACTGGGCTATCAGCCGCATCTGGATTCGCCCGAAGCGGACGAAAAGCGCTATTTAAACGAGCGCCGCCGGCTGATCAAGGCCATTGCCGTGGCCGGGCTGGGCATGATGCAGGTGGGCAGCTACGCGCTGGCCGGCTACATTGGCGCATTTCAGGACCTGGACGCCACCACGGCGCGTTTTTTGCAAATTGTCAGCATGCTGGTGGCCGTGCCGGTGGCGCTGTATGCCGGGCGCATTTTCTACGCGTCGGCCTGGCGCACCCTGGGCCAGCGACGCATGGGCATGGATGTGCCGGTGGCGGCGGCCATGCTCATCGCACTGTCGGCCAGCGTGCTGGTCACCGTGCTCAACGCCGGCGAAGACTGGTTTGACTCGGTGGTGATGTTCATCTTTCTGCTGCTTCTGGGCCGCTATGCGGTGCTGGTCACCCGCCAGCAGGCCGGCTCGGTGCATTCGGCCCTGGCCCGCTCGCTGCCGTCGGGCGCGCGCCGCATTGGCGCAGACGGAACCACCGAGAGCATTGCTCTGGTCGAGCTGGTCAGCGGCGATCGCGTGCGCGTGGCGGCCGGAGAAACCGTGCCGGCCGACGGGCGCGTTGTTGAAGGCCGGGCCCTGATTGACGAATCGCTGCTGTCGGGTGAATCCACGCCAAGGCGGCGCGAACAGGGCGACGATGTGCTGGCCGGCTCGCTGGTACGCGACGGCTCGCTGGTGGTGGAGGCCGCCGAGGTGGGCGGCCAGACCGTGCTGTCGGGCATTGTTGAAATGCTCAAGCAGGCGCGCGGCTACAAGCCGCGGCTGGCGCGCGTTGCCGACCACCTGGCCGGCTGGTTTGTGGCGTTTGTGCTGACCGGGGCAGCCGTCACCGCGCTGGTCTGGTGGCAGCTTGATCCGTCTCGCATGCTGCCGGTCATTATTGCCGTGCTGGTGGTGTCCTGCCCCTGCGCGCTGGCGCTGGGCACGCCGGTGGCCCTGGCTTCGGCAGCGCGCGGATTTGCCCGGCTGGGCATTCTGGCCAGCGGCGAGAACGTGTTTGAAAATCTGCCGCGCATCACCCACGTGGTGCTCGACAAGACCGGAACGCTTACCCGGCCGCACATGCAGCTGGCCGAGATCCGCATTGAGGATGCATCGGCCGATGCCGGTCAGATCCGGCGCCTGGCCGGCCGGCTGGAGCGCATCAGCCTGCACCCGGTGGCCAGTGCATTTGCCGAATTCGACGACGGCCGCGAGGTGCTTGATGCCCGCGCCGTGATGGCCGCCGGCGTGCAGGGCCGCATCGGCGACCGGCTGTACAGGCTCGGCAAGCCCGACTGGGTGGCCGAACAGACCGGCCAGACCCTGACGCCCCCCGGAACAGGCCAGTGGCTGGCCCTGAGCGCCGACCGCCTGCTGGTGGCCTGGCTGCGCGTGGACAGCCCGCTGCGCGCGGGCGCACGCGACATGGTTGACGAGCTGAAGGCGCGCGGCCTCAGCCTGGTACTGGCCTCCGGCGACCGCACCGAAAACGTGGCGGCCATGGCGCGCCATCTGGACATTGAGGATTATCACGGCGACATGAGCCCGGACGACAAGCTGGCCCTGGTGCGCCGGCTGCAGGCCGCAGGCGCGCGGGTGGCAATGATTGGCGACGGCATCAACGATGCGCCCGTGCTCGCCGGCGCCGATGTGTCCATTGCCCTGGCCGACGGCGCCGATATTGCCCGCACCCAGGCCGACCTGGTGGTGACGGGCAGCAGCCTGGTTCCGGCCAGCCGGGCATTTGATCTGGGCCCGCAGGTCATGCGCATCATTCGCCAGAATCTGGCCTGGGCCTTTGGCTACAATCTGATTGCCCTGCCGGCCGCCGCCACCGGTTTTGTATCGCCGTGGCTGGCCGCCATCGGCATGTCGGCGTCCAGTCTGCTGGTGGTCGCCAACGGCCGGCGCGCCGGTCGCATCCATGAAAAAACCGGCGCGGCCGAAAAACCGCAGCCGGCTCCGCCCAACCGCCAGGCCGCCGGCGCCTGAAGACCGCCTGACCTTGGCCGGGGTGTTTTCATGACCATCATCTATGTTCTGATTCCGCTGTCCATTGTGATGATGATCATTGCCGTGGGCGCCTTTTTCTGGGCCGTGCGCAGCGGCCAGTTCGACGACCTGGACACCCCCGCGCTGGACATTCTCGACGACGATGAGTACCCCAAAGAACGCAAGCCCAACTCAAACAGTGATGACCGGCCGGGCCAGGGACGCGATACGCCCTGACAGGAGCAGCCTGCAGACGCGGCTGTCGACAAGCATTCCGTGAACGTTGAAGCGGCACTGCTGGCGGGCCTGCTGACCGGCCTGTTCGGATCGACCCACTGCGTGGGCATGTGCGGCGGCATTGTCGGCCTGCTGCACGCCCAGATTCCGGCCGGGCGCGGCGCGCTGGCCATCGGGTTTCACGTCGGCCGCATTGCCAGCTATACCGTCATCGGGCTGGTTGCCACCGGGCTGGGCATGCTGCCGGCAGCGCTGGTGCCGGCCGGCGCGCCGCAGGTCATGCGCCTGCTTCTGGGTGTCATCATTGTCGCCATGGCGGTTTATATCGCCCTGCCCGGACGCTTTCGCGACGTGGCCGGGCAGCTGGCCGCCCCCGTGACCCGGCGCATGATGCCCTTCTTTGGCCGGTTTCTGCCGGTAAAGTCCCTGGACAACGCCATCGGCCTGGGCCTGCTGTGGGGGTTTTTGCCCTGCGGGCTGCTCTATTCGGTGGTGGCCGCCGCCGTGCTGCTGGCCGACCCGCTGGCCACCACCGCCATGATCGTGGCCTTTGGTGCGGGCACCGTGCCGCTGCTTTTGGGCAGCGGGCTGCTCATGCTCAGATTCCGCTCGGCCATCAACCGGCGCGGACTGCGCTGGCTGGCGGCCGGCCTGCTGGGGCTTACCGGGCTGCTGATCGGGCTGGGGCCGTGGCTGGCCCATCTTGTGGACCAGCCGTGGATTCAGTTTCTGGTGGACTGCGTGACCTGACGCCCGGCGTCAGGGATAGAGGTGCTCCCACCACTGCGGCTCGTCCTTGAGCCACTTGTCGTACCAGGCCAGCATGGTGTCCCACCAGATGTAGCGCTGCTCGCGGTCGAGAATCCAGTGGTCCTCGCCGGGGAATTCCACCATTTCAACCTCGCGGCCGAGCAGCTTGAGGGCGGTGAACATGTTGGCGCTTTCGCCCGGCGGCACGTTGGTGTCCGAATCGCCGTGCAGCAACAGCAGCGGGGTGCTGATTTTGTCGGCGCTGTAAATCGGGCTGTGCTCGACATACAGCTCGCGATTGTTCCACGGAAAGCTGCCGCGGCTGGCTATGCCCGAGTAGCCCCAGCCCCACCAGCCTTCGCCCCAGTAGCCGGTCAGGTCGCTGATGCCGGCATGCGAGATGGAGGCGGCAAAAAGGTCTGTTTTGGTGGCCAGGTACATGGTCATGAAGCCGCCGTAGCTGGCGCCGATGTTGCCGATGCGGTCGGCGTCGACAAATTCATGTTCGTCCACAAACCTGCTGGTGCCCTCGATGATGTCATCGGCGGCATAGTCGCCCCAGGCATTGACGTGATGGGCTGAAAAATCCTGGCCGTAGCCAATGGCGCCGCGCGGCTGCAAGACATAGATGACATAACCGTGGGCGGCCCACAGGTTGAACGGATAGCGGCCGGTAAAGGCGCGGTCGACCGGCGTGGTGCCGCCGTAGTAATACACGATGAGCGGGTATTTTTCGCTTTCATCAAAATCGGGCGGCAGGTAGTAGTGCCCGTCGATTTCCACGCCGTCGTCGTTGACAAAGTGCCAGTCATGAACCTCGCCCAGCACGGTGTCGCGATACGAGCTGGCGCGGCTGTCGAACAGTGCGCGGCGCTCGCCGTCCAGCCCGCCCAGCTCGACGCGCTGCGGCGCGTCGGCATCGCTGCCGCGCACCAGAACGGCGGGCGGCGTGGTCTGCGACACGGCAAAATCCTCAATGACTTCCGGCCAGCCGCCCAGCATGTTCCACGCCTGTTCTTCGGGGTCGAAGTGCACCAGGGCCGTGCCGGCACCGGCGGTGGCCGACAACAGCAGGCTGCCGTCGGCCAGGCGCTCCACGCTGCCCAGGGCCGGGTCGAATTCCCGGCTCACGCTGGTGGCGCTGTCGCCGTCGGCCGACAGGCGGTAGAGCTGGGTGTCGTAGACGTTGGCGGTCAGGCCATCGGAGGTGACATCGCCGTCGCCAATGGCCAGCGAAGGCCCGGCCAGCAGCCAGTAGCCGTCGTCGGCAAACCTGATGTCTGCAAATTCACGAATTTGGGCTATTTCGCGCTCTTCTGCCGAATCAGTATCCAGCTCGAAGAGGCGCGTTTTGGAATGTGGCGGCTCGGAATAGTCAATAACAGCGCTCGACAAAAGGAGGCGTTTGCCGCGCACGTCGTGCAGACGCACTGACTGCTCCCCGGCCGTCAGCGGGCGCACCAGGCCGCTGCTGACATCCGCCTGGTAGATCTGGCTTTTGTCGCGGAAGCCGGCCCAGCGGTCTTCCAGGCTTTGCAGCCGCTTGCGCTTGTCGATGTCGGTGTCGTCCCTGCTGGTCCAGCCAAACAGGATGGAGCCGGAATCGGGATGCCAGCGCCAGGCGCCCAGACCGTCCTTTTCAAGCACCAGCGGGCGCAGTGCGCCGCTGTCCAGATCGTGCAGCCACAGGCTGGAGGTGCTGCCCACGGCCAGCATTTTGCCGTCCGGGCTCCAGGCCAGCGAGGCGGCGGCCTGACCAACCGTATGCTGCACGGTTTTGTTGTTGTCCAGATCGATGATCTGCAGGCGCGCCACGTCGGCATCGGCCAGCTCGTCGCGGTACTTGGAGGCCAGCGCGGCATAGCGTCCGTTCGGTGAAAGGGCCATGCCAGTGACGGTTTCGGCGTTGGTCAGCTGCATGGCCGACACCCGCCTGTGCGGCTGCGTGTGGGCCGTGACCCTGTCATGGTCCTTGCGGCCGGCCCAGGACAGCTTCGGCCGGCCCTTGTCGGCGCGGCCCGAATGCACAATCCAGATGCCGTGGCTGCCCGCGGCCAGGTCCAGCGGGTGGCCGTCGCTGCCGGCCTCGATTTTTTTGCCGCCGGCAAACACGGCGGCATCGTCGAGCCCTTCAATACGCAAGTGTCCGCGCACAAAGCGGTCGGCCTCAAGCTGAAACCACCACAGACCGGCCGAATCATTCTTTTTGAGCCTTGCGGGCGCGGTCGTGTTCCATTCAAGCGTCTGGCCAAACGCGCTGACGGACTGCCCGTCGCGGGGCAGGGCTTTATCCGCAAGCCGTTCAACCAGCATGGCCCTGAGTTCATCGTGATGGCCGGCTTTTTGGGCCAGCTCAGCATCAGTCGGCAGCGGCGCCAGCACCATGACCCGGTCTATGGTGACCGGCGCGGGCGCCTTTTCGGCGGCTGAAGCCGCCAAGGGCACAAAAAGAACAACTGCAAAATGGACCAGGGCAAAAACAAGCAGGCTGGGTCTGTTCACGGCAACACTCCGCTTTTTTGTAAATCCGGAAACCTGAGCAATGTAACAGAAGCGGCCGTGGCCGAAAGCAGCTGCAAGTTGATATTGATCAATTCCTGTCGGGCGCTACAGCGGTAATGTTGAAAATCTTCAACCGGAAGACTGCCTCCACACCATGCACGAGCTGCCGCAGCCCGCTTTCGATCCTGGCCTGATTGAAAAATACGGCGGGGAAGGTCCGCGCTACACCTCATATCCGACCGCCGTGAATTTCAGCGAGGATTTCGGGCCGGACCAGTATGCCCACGCCGTGGCCGACAGCAACAGCCTGCCCATGCCGGCGGATCTTTCGGTGTATGTGCACGTGCCCTTTTGCGCCAGCCCGTGCTTTTACTGCGCCTGCAATCGTGTCATTACGCGTTCGCCCGTGGCCGGTGACCAGTTTCTGGACACCCTGGGAAAGGAGCTGGCCCTGGTGGCGCCGCGCTTTGACCGCGACCGCCGGCTGCGCCAGCTGCATCTGGGCGGCGGCACGCCCACCTTTTTGACGCCCGATCAGATTGACCGGCTGATGAGCATGCTGCGCGATCATTTCAGCTTTGCCGATGATGCCGAACTGGGGCTGGAAGTTGACCCGCGCACGGTGGACGCCGCAGCCATTGCCCGGCTCGCGGACGCCGGCTTCAACCGCATTTCGGTCGGGGTTCAGGACCTTGACGCACAGGTTCAGGCGGCCATCAACCGCGTGCACAACGCCGCCACGGTTGGCGCGGTGATAAAGGCGGCGCAGGACAGCGGCTTTTCGTCCATCAGCGTTGATCTTATTTACGGCCTGCCGCTGCAAACTGCCGCCAGCTTTTCCGACACCATTGATCAGATGGTGGCCATGGGCCCCGATCGTCTGTCGCTGTTCAATTACGCGCATCTGCCGCATCTGTTCAAGGCCCAGCGCCAGATTCGCGCCGACCAGCTGCCCGCAGCAGAAGACAAGCTCGACATCTTCCGCACCAGCCTTTTGAGGCTGCTGGAAGCGGGCTATGAGTTCATTGGCATGGATCATTTTGCGCGGCCCGACGATTCGCTGGTCAAGGCCAAAAAAGACGGCTCGCTGATGCGCAATTTCCAGGGCTATTCCACCCACGGCGGGCTGGACATGGTCAGCTTTGGGCCCAGCGCCATCAGCCACGTGGGCGACAGCTTTGCCCAGAACCATCGCGGGCTGGACGAATGGGCGATATCGGTGACCGAAAGCCGCCTGCCGGTGGCGCGCGGGCTGACGCGCAACACCGATGACTGCATCCGCGCCGATGTCATTGAAAGCATCATGTGCCGCGCGCGGGTGGAATTTGCCGCGCTGGAGCGGGACTACGAGCTTGTCTTCAAGCGCTATTTTTCCCCGGAGCTTGAACAGCTTGCCCCGCTGGCCGCCGATGGGCTGGTCGTGATTGACGACCGTGGCCTGCAGGTGACCGACAGTGGTCTGCTGTTTCTGCGCGCCATCGCCAGGCATTTTGATGCCTGGCTGGCGCCGGCCGGCGAAACGCGCGGCCGGTTTTCAAGGATTGTCTGACTCGCCCAAATCGGCCGGGCCGCCAGAACTCAAAGCTCGGTGCGGCCAGTCAGCGCACTGAAAAACAGCGCGTTGGCGAACAGCTTTTCACCGCCCCGCCAGTAGGCCCGGAACAGCGGATCGTCGGCAATTCTGATCACCCGGCCCTGGCCGTGATGGGTAACGCTGACGGCCGGCGTGCCGGCAAAGCGGTCGCGGTTGGCCTGCGACAGATAGCCGGCCACCAGCGGCTGGTCGGCATAGGCGGCCGCGTGCACATAGGGGTTGTCAACCTGTTTGAGCACGTGCGTGCCCTGGCGGAAGACCACCAGCTTTTCCGC
>DATGTG010000213.1:0-10575 GCA_035301965.1 Wenzhouxiangella sp.
TAAGCTTAACAGCCACAGGTCCGAAGAGCTCACCATTTTGCATTTCCCGGGCCGCCTCTTGCCCGAGCGGCTACTGGAGCCGCAACGGACCTGCCGCACACCAAATGGGGTAGCATGAACGGGCACGCACGCCCTTTACGATGCCCATGTCTCATCCCGGCAAGCAGAGCGCTGACCTGGACAAACTCATCCGCAGCCTTGGCGACAGCAGCGACCCAACGCTGCCCAGCATGCTGCCGCTGGTGTATGACGAGCTGCGCGCGCTGGCGTCCCGACAGCTGGCGGCCCATCGCGGAAACCACACGCTGCAGCCAACCGCGCTCATCAACGAAGCCTATCTGCGACTGGCGGGGCAGTCATATAAAAGCTGGCAGGACAGGCAGCAGTTTGTGCTGGTGGCCGCCACCGTCATGCGCCGGGTGCTGGTTGACTACGCCCGCAAGCGTCTGGCCGCCAAGCGCCCCCAGCGGCATTTGCAGGTCGACATTGATGAGCACCCGACGGGACAGGATTTCAGCACCGAATTGATCATCATTGACGAGGTGCTGGAGCAGCTGGCCGATATTGAACCACGCCAGGCCAGGATTGTTGAATTGCGCTATTTTGCCGGGCTGAGCATGGAAGAAACGGCCGAAATGCTGGACATTTCCCGCTCAACGGTGGCCCGGGAATGGCGCATGGCGCGGGCATGGCTCAAGCGCAGGCTGGGCGAAGAGCCAGCCGGCCCCGAATAAGCTCAGCCGCCGGCGACAGCCAAGCGCTGGCTGATTCTCTGCCTAAGCCCGCTCCACTCATCACTGCCGGCTTGTGAAAGCACCTCCAGAGCCCGCTCAAAATCCTCCCGGGCCCGCTTTTCATCCCCGGCCTGCATATGGGCACCGCCTAGGACCTCAAGCGCCGAGGCCAGGTAAAAAGTTTCTATTCCGCCAAAATGACGGTGGCGGTCTTCCAGGGCCGGCAGAATATCACTGATCAATCGCCGGGCAGTTGAAGCGTCGCCCGCCTGCAGCTTGAGCAGCCCCAGATTCATGGTCGACAGCCTGTACAGATAATGATCGGTCCCTGAGGTTGCCCTGATCATGTCCGCAGCCTGCTCGAAAGCCTCCATGGCCTCATCAGGACGCGACTGGCGGCTGAGCGCCACACCCAGGCTGCCAATGGTGTTGGCCAGGCGCTGGCCGGCCCCCACCAGGCGCTGGTGATCAGCCACCAGCCCGGTCAGCATTTCAGCCGCGCGGGCGGGGTCTTCCTGCATCAACACGGTGGCATAGACATGGCGGCCGCCAAGCCGGCGCGGATCATCCGGCTGATAGAGAGTTTCGGCCAGATCACGCGCCTGCTGCGCAACGGCCAGCGCCCTTTGTGTCTGGCCGGCCGTCAGCCGGGCTGCAGCCAGCGCAGACAGCGCCTGAAACATCAGGTCCGTCTTCCCGTCGCCGGCTGCCTGAAGACCAGCAACAATTTGTTCCAATTCCGGAATGACGATTTCCGGCTTGCGTGCCCTGATATTGACCTGGTTGCGCAAATAGCGCACGCGAACCTCATTGAAAGCGCGGCTGGAAGCGCCACGGGAGGCCTGCAGAACCTGCATGGCCTGACGATCGGCCGCGATGGCTTCGGCCGCGCGGCCTGCAGAATCAAAGGCGGCCCCCTGTTCGGCCAGCAGCGGTCCAAGCTCGCTGTCGGGCAATCGGCCCTTCAGCGCCTGACTGGCGCTTTCCAGCAGCGGCAGCGCTCTTTCTCCCAACCCCAGCGCATTGTAGGCGCGCGCCAGCATCAGGTATATTTGCCCGAGAGCATCGGCGCTGGCCGATTCGGACGCCTGCAGCTTCTTGGCCCCCAAATCCAGAACGTCCCGCACCGACACCTCACCGCCGCGCGTCGGCAGGGAGTCCGCACCGGTCAAAAGATCCGACATGAAAGCGGTCACGGTTTCAGCACGGTCACGCTCGTAGGCGATGCGCTCCAGCTGCATTTCACGATTGACAAGAAACCCCGCCAGCAGACCCGTGATCAGCAACGCAAGCAAAGCAGCTGCCCGGTGGCGGCGCAAAAACCTGTGCGCCCTGTATAAAAAACCACCCTGACGCGCGCTGACCGGCCTGTGCGAGCGGTGGCGCTCAAGCTCGTCAACAAGGGCGCGAACGGATGCATAACGGTGCGCAGGCTCTTTGGCAGTGGCCACGCGCACAATGGCGGCCAGATCTTCAGGCAGGGGACTATGGTCACGGCCCGGCACGGGCGTATCCGCTCCAGACGCGCTCAAATTCGATTCGTGAAAGGCTTTTTGACCCGTGAGCAGCTCGTGAAGCACCACGCCCAGCGAATAGACATCACTGGCGGCGCTCAGGCCGTCGCCTTCGACCTGCTCCGGGCTGGCATAGCCGGGCGTGAATGTGTGCGCCAGCCCATCCTGGCGGCTGTCGCCGTCCAGCAGGCCCGCAATGCCAAAATCCAGCAAGCGCGGCTCGTTGTCCCGGGTGATCAAAATATTGGCCGGCTTGAGATCGCGGTGGATGATCATGTGGCGGTGCGCATAATCAACCGCTTCGCAGACGCGCATGAACTGGGCAATGATTTCCCGGCGCGGCACCCCGCCGGCCGCCCACTGGTCAATGCGCACACCATCGACAAACTCCGTGGCCAAAAACGGGCGATTGTCTGCGGTCAGGCCACCGTCGATCAGGCGCGCAATCCAGGGATGGTTCAGACGCGCAAGAATGGCGCGTTCATCGGCAAACCGCCGGGCGATGTCCTCGTTGCCCGCCTCGCTGAAGTGCAGCAGCTTGAAAGCCACCGGCTGATACAGATTGCCGTCCACGCGCTCGGCCAGATAGACGATTCCCGCACTGCCCTGCCCCAAGCGCTTGAGCAGACGATAGTTTCGTGGCAGGGGAATTTCCAGCGATACGTTCTGCAGCGCGCTGCGGGCGGCGGCCTGAAAGCGCTCGGGCACATCATCTTCGCTGTCATCTTCGGCGGCGGCCAGCAGCCAATCCACCTCTCGGCGCAGCAGATGATCGGCGCCACAGCGCTGTTCCAGAAACGGTGACCGGTCGGCAGCCGGGCGCTCAAGGGCCTCAATGACTATCTGGCGGGCAAGCCGGTAACGCGCCCTGTCCGAATTTTGGCTCATGCAATCGGGTGCTGGCGATGTCCTGTCAGCATTCAGACTACGCCAAAACAGCAGTGCGGTGCCACTTGTTCCTGCAGGCGCTGCACAAGCCCTTACTCAAGCGCGGCCGTCAGATAAACCAGGCTGCTGGCGGGCGTCGGCTCACCCTGGCCATCGCCGGTCACGCTCATTGTTGCAGGCCCGCTGTCCGACAGCCCAAGCAGTGAATCGGCCAGCAGCGCCCACTGGCCATCATCGCCCTGTTCAAAAATGCTGATATCCAGCCACACAATGCCGGCTGAAGCGGGCGGGGAATCCGTGGCGACAACAAGTTTCCATGGCCTGTCAGGCGCGCTGTTATCGCTGACAATAAGCTCTGCCGGCCGATTGCGCGCCACCGCAACTGCCGGCACGTCAAGCTGGTGCCCCTCAATCCAGAGCTCAACGCTGATTTGATAAGGCGCGCTGCCGGCTGCCTGCGCAGCCGCCGCCACCAGGACAACGGCTGCAAACCACCGGCAGACGCGCTTGGGATTCAAGATTCAGGCGCCGCGATTGCGAAAGCGCTCGGGCAGAATCTCCTGCTCGGGCTGGTCATCGCCGGCGCCCTCTTTCTTGACCATCATCAAATCGGCCTTGGACACGCCAAACTTGACCGACAGCGAACAGGCCACGTAAACCGAAGAATACGTCCCGATGACAACGCCCAGCATCAGCGTCAGGGCAAAAGCGTTGATAACCTCGCCGCCAAACACATACAGCGCCGCCAGCACGACAAGTGTGGTCATTGAAGTCATGATGGTGCGCGCCAGGGTCTGGTTGATGGACTGGTTCATCAGCTCAAAGGGCGTGCCCTTGCGATTGCGCTGCACGTTTTCGCGCACGCGGTCATAAATGACCACGGTGTCGTTGATGGAATAACCAATCAGCGCCAGCAGCGCCGCCACCACGGTCAGGTCAAAGTTGGCCTGGAATATGGACAGCAGGCCTATGACCACCAGCGTGTCATGCACCAGTGCAATGACAGCCGCCGCCGCCAGTCGCCACTGGAAACGAACGGACACGTAGATCATGATGCCGATGAACACATACAGCAGCGCCAGGCCGCCCTGCTCGGTCAGCTCGCGACCGATCTGCGGGCCGACAAACTCCACCCGGCGCATTTCAATGCCTTCAGCCTTTTCCGACAGCGCCTCCAGCACCCGGGTGCTGATATCGGCGCCCGAATCACCCTCCTCACCGGTGGGCATGCGAATCATGATGTCGCGCGAGGACCCGAAAGTCTGTACGACATAGTCATCGAATCCGGCGTCCTCCATGGCGCTGCGCACGTCGTCCATTTCCGGCGCCTCGGGGTAATGCAGCTCGATGAGCGCCCCGCCGGTAAAGTCCAGACCCAGATTGAGCCCTTGGGTAAACAGCGACACCACGCCGGCCAATATAAGCAGCCCCGAAAAAATCAGGGCGGCGTTGCTGTAGCGCAGAAAATTGATATTGACGTCTTTTTTAACGATCTGAAGCATGATTGCGCCCTCCTCAAATGGCCAGTGACTTGACGCGTCTGCGGCCACCATAAATCAGGTGGGCAATGGCGCGCGTGCCGACAATGGCTGTAAACATGGAAGTGGCGATACCCAGACACAGCGTCACGGCAAAGCCCTTGACCGGCCCGGTGCCGAACATGAACAGCACAATACCGGCCAGCAGCGTGGTGATGTTGGCGTCGGCAATGCTTGAAAAGGCCCGGTCATAACCGGCCCGAATGGCCGCCTTGGGCGTGATGCCGTTGAGCAGCTCCTCGCGTATTCGCTCGTAGATCAGCACGTTGGCATCCACGGCCATACCGATGGTCAGAACAATTCCGGCAATGCCCGGCAGGGTCAGCGTGGCACCCAGTATGGACAGCAGCGCCACCACCAGCACCAGGTTGGCGGCCAGCGCCAGGTTGGCCAGAATCCCGAAAACGCGGTAGTAGACCAGCATCAGCAGCAGCACCAGCACAAAGCCGATTACCACCGACTTGAAGCCCTTGTCGATGTTGTCCTGGCCCAGGCTGGGGCCGGCGGTTCGCTCTTCAATGATCTGCATGGGAGCCGCCAGGGCGCCGGCCCTGAGCAGCATGGCCAGCTGAGCCGCCTCGGTGGCCGAGCCCAGTCCGGTGGTCTGGAAACGCCGCCCGAAAGGCTCGCGGGTAACTGCAGCCGAAATCACTTCTTCAACGCGGCGGGTGCTGAAGACCTCCTCGCCGTCGACCATTCTGCTTTCCGGACGGTATTCGATAAACACCACCGCCATGCGCTTGCCCACGTTGGCCGTGGTGTGTTCAAGCATGCGGCGCGCGCCCTGGCCGTCAAGGGTGACAACCACGTTGGGCTGGCCGCTTTGCTGGTCAAAGCCCGAAGCCGCGCCAACCAGGTTGTCGCCAGACGCGATCACCTCGCGCGACAGCAAAATGGGCTGTTCATTGCGGTCGTGATAGAGACGGCTGCCGGACGGAACGCGCCCGGTGCGTTCGGCCTCATAAGGGTCATTTTCCTCATCAACGCCGCGATACTCCACGGTGGCCGTGGCGCCCAGAACGCGCTTGGCCTGGGCTGTGTCCTGAACACCGGGGAGCTGAACCACAATGCGGCTGGCGCCTTGCTGCTGAATGACCGGCTCGGCCACGCCCAGCTCGTTGACGCGGTTGCGCAGGGTGGTGATGTTTTGCTGCAGCGCGTTCTGCTGCACCTCGTCAAGAAACTGCTCCTCGATGGTGGCGCGCAAATTCCAGGTGCGCCCGGACTGGGTGGCTTCAATACTCAAACCCTCCAGCTCACGATTAGCCAGCCTGAGCGCATTGTCGCGGTCTTCCTGGCTGCGCAGCTCAACCACCACCGCATTGCCGGAAACCCGCACGGTGCGGTAGCGAATGCCCTCCTTGCGCAACAGCCCGCGAAATGAATCGACAAAGCCGTTCAGGCGCTGCGTGCGCGCCGCGTCCATGTCGACTTCCATCAAAAAGTGCACTCCGCCCTGCAGGTCAAGGCCCAGCACCATGGGTTCCGCGCCCAGTGCAGCCAGCCAGCCGGGCGTTGCCGGCGCCAGGTTGAGTGCCACCACATAGTCGTCACCCAGCGCATCGCGCAGGGCGTCCTGGGCGCGCATCTGGCGATCGGTGTTTGAAAAGCGGACCAGAAGACGCTGAGAGCTCAGTTCTGTGCGGCCATACTCTATGCCGGCCGAATCAAGAACCCGCTCAACTTCACCAACCAGTTCCTGCTGAAGCTCAAAACCCCGGGTGGACGACACCTGAACCGCCGGGTCATCGCCATAAAGGTTGGGCAGGGCATAAACCAGTCCCACAGCGATCACAACGATCAGCAGGACGTACTTCCATCGTGCAAATTCATTCATGAGAAATTGTTTCTTGTGTGCGGTTGAATGTCCGGGAACTCAGTCCAGCGAGGAAATTGTTCCCTTGGGAACAACCTGGGCAATGGAGTGGCGCTGCAGCCGGATGACCATTCCGTCAGCCACTTCGACCGCCACGAAGTTTTCATCGACTGCATTGATGACGCCCAGCATTCCGCCGGCCGTCACCACCTCGTCTCCCACGGTCAGACCGGCGACCAGTTCACGGTGCTGCTTGTTGCGCTTCATCTGCGGACGGATCAGCAAAAACCAGAAAATCACCACAATGGCAATCAGCGGCAACAGGCCGGCCAGTGGTGATCCCTGCTGTTGGGCGGCACTTTGTGCCATGGCGCTGGAAATCAGAAAATCCATGGGGCTTCCTCAAGTCTGGTTTGACAAACAGGCGCACGTCTCAGTTGCGACAACCGGCGGGCGCAAACCCGCGATTATCGCACAGCTGAGCGCGCCGAACCACATTTCAGGTCCGCGCGCCGATACAGCGCTGATTTTTGCCCGTTCAACCAGGCCGGCCCCGGCTCGATTTTCACTGGTTTGCCGTTCACGGCTGCTGTGCCCAGCCCGCCCGCAGGCGATTTCCAACGGCTTCAAGGCGACCCTGCTCAATGGCCTGGCGCAGCGTGTGCATCAGCTGCAGGTAGTAGTGCAGATTGTGAATGGTGGCCAGCCTGTGGCCGAGAATCTCGTTGCAGCGGTTGAGGTGGCGCAAATAAGCGCGCGAAAAATTGCGGCAGGTGTAGCAGCTGCAGTCCGGATCCACCGGCCCGGTGTCCATGGTATGGCGGGCGTTGCGAATTCTGAGCACGCCACGGCTGGTAAACAGATGTCCGTTACGCGCGTTGCGGGTGGGCATTACGCAGTCGAACATGTCGATGCCGCGCTCCACGCCGTCCAGAAGGTCTTCGGGCCGCCCCACGCCCATCAGGTAGCGCGGCCTGTCCTGCGGCAGCAGCGGACAGGTGGCTTCCAGCATGGCGTTGCGCTCGTCCGCGGGCTCGCCCACGCTCAGGCCGCCGATGGCATAGCCGTCAAAACCGATGGCCTGCAGCCCTTCGGCGGAGCGCTGGCGCAGGTGCGGATACATGCCGCCCTGGACAATGCCGAACAGCGCCGCCGGGTTGCCCCGGTGGGCCTGTTTCGATCTTTCAGCCCAGCGCAAGGACAGCTCCATGGATTCACGGGCCTGTTCTTCAGTGGCCGGGTACGGCGTGCATTCGTCAAAGATCATGACAATATCCGCGCCCAGAGCACGCTGTACCGCCATGGACTTTTCAGGATCCAGGAAAACCCTGACCCCGTCAACCGGCGAGGCAAAAGTCACGCCCTCCTCACTGATCCTGCGCCTTTCGGCCAGGCTGAACACCTGAAACCCGCCCGAATCGGTCAGGATGGGCCCGTGCCAGGCGCTGAAATCGTGCAGGTCACCATGGGCCTCAATCACTTCAACACCCGGCCTGAGCATGAGGTGAAAGGTGTTGCCAAGAATGATTTCCGCGCCCAGTTCACGCAGTTCATCGGGCGTCATGGTCTTGACCGTGCCATAGGTGCCCACCGGCATAAAGGCCGGCGTTTCAACCGTGCCGCGCGCAAATTCCAGGCGGCCGCGGCGTGCATTTCCGTCGGCTCCAAGCAGCTCAAACTTCATGGGTATCATCCACAGTCAGGAAATGAACATGGCATCGCCGTAGCTGAAAAACCGGTATTTTTCAGCCACCGCATGCCGGTAGGCCGCCAGCACATTGTCCCGGCCGGCAAAGGCGCTTACCAGCATCAGCAGGGTTGAACCGGGCAGATGAAAATTGGTCAGCATGGCGTCCACCACCGTGAATTTGTAGCCGGGGTAAATAAACAGGCGGCTGTCGCCCGAGTATGGCCCTATCCTGCCGCCCGACGCTGCTGTTTCCAGCGCACGCACGGCCGTTGTGCCCACAGCAACCACCCGGCCGCCGCGCTCGCGGGCCTGTTCCACCTCATCGGCCAGTCCGGCGGACACCTCCAGCCATTCGGCGTGCATTTGATGGTCGTGTACATTTTCCTCGCGCACCGGCTGAAACGTGCCGGCGCCCACGTGCAGCGTGCACTCGGCGCGCCGTATCCCCTTTGCGTCCAGCTTTTCGAGCGTTCTTTCATCAAAGTGCAAACCGGCTGTCGGCGCGGCCACTGCGCCCGGAATGCGGGCATAAACGGTTTGATAGCGCTCAAGGTCCAGCGCTTCATCGGCCCGATCGATATAGGGCGGCAGCGGCATATGCCCGGCGCCGGCCAGCAGTTCCGGCCAGTCCGGGCCGGACACCACCGACAGCCGCCAGAATTCTCCCTCACGCCCCAGCACCCTGAGCCGGGCATGGCCTTCAACCAGCAGTTCCGAATCCCTGGCCGGCCTGCGATTGGCGCGCAGCTGAACGATTGCCTCCCCCTGGCCCAGCATGCGTTCAAGCATGATTTCAACCCGCCCGCCGCTGTGCTTGCGGGCGGCCAGGCGGGCCGGCAGCACGCGCGTGTTGTTGAACACCAGCAGGTCGCCGGGGCGAAGCATATCAACCAGGTCAACAAACCGGTGGTCATGCCAGCGCCCGCTACCGCGTTCCAGGCACAGCAGCCGGCTGGCCGAACGATCAGGCAGCGGATACTGCGCGATCAGCTGTTCGGGCAGCTCAAATCTGAAATCGGAAACCTTCATGTGCCCATTTTAAACGGTTGAGCCGGGCGACCGGGCAATCTGCGGCCGGCATCACTCGGTCCGCATTAGCTGGCAGAATAGAACGCTTTACGCTCGCAGCGATGTTCGTGTGAACAGCAAACGTTTCAATCTCCTTTTGGGCGCGGCGGTAGCACTTTCCCTTGTACTGACCGCGGTTTTTGCGCTGAGCAACAGTAGCCAGGACGCCTTTCTGAGCGGCATTGACCAGCTCGGCGACCTGGTCGAGGCCCACTTTCTGCTTGCCATCATCGGCTATACGGCCGGCTTTGCCCTGCTGACCAGCCTTGCGCTGCCGGTGGCCACGGTGTTGACGGTCGGTGCCGGCTTTCTGTTCGGAACCCTGGCGGGCACGGCCGCCGCCCTCGCTTCCAAGGTGTTGGGCGCCGCGCTTACATTTGCAGCCGTGCGCATGCTGGGCAGGCGGCGCAGCGTGGAAGAGCTGCCCGACGGCAGGCTGCAGAGGATTCTGCAGCTGATGGACCGCAATGTTGTCCACTACGTTTTTTTGCTGCGCATCATTCCGCTGGCGCCGCATTTTGTCGTCAATGCGGGCGCGGCCATGACGCGGATTGCATTCTGGCGCTTTGTTGCGGCCACTTTTCTGGGACTGATTCCAGCCGCTTTTGTCTACGCGGCGCTGGGCGCAAGCCTTGACAGCCTTCTGGAAGGTCGCGACAGCATTTCACCGGCTGTCTTCATGCAGCCAAAAATTGCGCTGCCGCTGCTCGGTCTGGCTGCACTGATTGTGGTTTCTCTGCTGTTCAGGAACCGGCTTTTCAACCTGCGCCCAAAATCCTGAAGACAACCAGATCGTCCGTGCTGCGCCACGGTTCGCCAAAGCGATCGCGGAAAGCGTCAATGCAGGGCTGCACGTCGGGCAGCGTGCGCGACCAGTCATAGAATGGCCGCCGATGAAAAACCACAAAGCGGTTGCCGGCCGGCGGCTCGGCCAGCACATCAGTCAGGAACACAAAGTTTTTCAGAGCGATGTCCAGCCCGCTGTCCGGGTTGAGCTCGCCCCAGGTCCAGCCGTCGGGCTGGTGACCCTCCAGCCGCTCGTCGGTACACAGACCGCTGATCATGCCTATTTTTATCGGCAGCTGATGAAAGCGCTGGTATTCGGAAATTGGCGTCATGTTGATTTCAAAATGCCAGCCGGTCTCGATGACTTGCCAGCGTCCCGGCGCCTCTTTCATGTCCTCATACGGCCCGGGCATGTCCAGCGAACTGAACAGCGGATGGAACGGGCTGCGCACAAAGTCATAATCGAACTGGTAGCGCAATCCGTTGGTAAACTGATTCAGCTCGCCATACATGCCCGGCAGGGGCCCCGCAAAAAACAGCG